>JBCDIS010000015.1:0-69109 GCA_038748685.1 Acidobacteriota bacterium
CTCCGGGGGACCGCCGGGGCCTCCGGAGGACCGGGAGGGGGACGCGTCAAAAAAACCTGGACCGGGGCGTAAGGATCCCCCCGCGGGGGGGACTACCGTTCCCGAAGCGTAGGGGCGCGCCCCCGAGAGACGCTTCGATCCGACGACGAACCGACATCCCGAGGATCGAATCCCATGATCGAAACCCATGCTTTGCAGAAACGCTTCGGCACCAAACTGGCGGTGGCGGACGTTTCCTTTCGGGCCGAGGACGGTGCCGTGACCGGCCTCTTGGGGCCCAACGGAGCCGGAAAAACCACTTCCCTGCGGATGCTCTACGGGCTGATCCGTCCCGACTCCGGCCGCGCCATGGTCGATGGCCACGGGGTGGACGGCGCCGACGGGGTGGTCCAGGCCCGCCGTCGCCTCGGCGTTCTGCCGGACGCCGCCGGTCTCTACACCCGCCTGACCCCCAGGGAGCACCTTCGGTACTCGGCGGCCCTCCAGGGGCTGACCGGCGACGCGCAGAGCTCGGCGGTGGAGGCGATCCTAAAGACCATGGACCTCGGCCCCCTGGCGGACCGCCGGTGCGACGGCTTCTCGAACGGCGAGCGCCGTAAAGTGGCCCTCGCCCGGGCCTTGGTCCACGACCCGCAGAACGTGGTGCTCGACGAGCCCACCAACGGCCTCGACGTGATGAGCACCCGCGCCATGCGCCGCCTGGTGCGCCGCCTGGCGGACCTGGGCAAGTGCGTGCTTTTCTCCAGCCACGTGATGCAAGAGGTTTCGGCGGTCTGTGACCGGGTGGTGGTGGTGGCCGACGGACGAAACGTCGCTGAGGGGACTCCGGCGGAGCTGGTGAAAGCGACGAACGAGGCCACCCTCGAAGACGCCTTCGTGCAGCTGGTGGGCAGCGGCGAGGGGCTCCACTGATGGGCGCCCTGTCCCGTGCCGTCGCCGTGTTCTCGAAGGAGTTCCGGGACAATCTTCGGGATCGAAGGTCCGTCGGCTCGGCTCTGCTCTACTCGGTATTCGGACCCGTACTGGTGGCCTTGGTGATGGCGGCCCTGGCCCGTAGCCAGGAGCTACCGTCCCCGCTGGACATTCCGGTGGCGGGGGCCGACGGGGCGCCGGCGCTGATGGCCCACCTCGAGCGCAGCGGCGCGAGGATCGTTCCTGCGCCGGGCGATCCAGAGGCGGCGGTGCGGAACGGCGACGTCGACCTCGTCCTGGTGGTGGAGGACGGCCACGGCGAGGCCTTCGCCGCGGGGCGACCGGCGCCGGTCAGGCTGGTCCACGACACCTCCCGGGTCGCCACCCTGCCCCGGCTGCAGCGGGTCCACAGCTGGCTCTTCGCCTACTCCGGAGAGGTGACCCGCGGTCGGCTGGTGGACCGCGGGGTCGACCCCGTGGTGCTGGAGCCCCTGCGTCTGGAGGCGGCGGACCAGGCGACGCCGATGGCGCGGGCGGCCCGCTACCTGGGTTCCCTGCCGATCTTCTTTCTCATCGCCGCCTTCGTGGGAGGCATGCACGTCGCCATCGACGTCACCGCTGGGGAGCGGGAACGGGGATCCCTCGAGGCCCTTCTCGTCCACGCCGCCCCGACCCAGGCCCTGGCCCTCGGCAAATGGGCCACCACCGTCGTCTTCAACGTCGCCGCGGTCGCCCTCACCCTCGGCGTTTCCGTGGCGGTCTTTCGCTCCGGTCGGTTCGGCGAGCTGGCGGCGCAGGTCCGTTTCGGTGCGGAGGAGGCGCTCTGGGTCTTGGTAATCCTCCTGCCGGCGGCCCTCCTGGTGCCGGCCCTCCAGATGGCGGTGGCCATGTTTTCCCGCAGCTTCAAGGAGGCCCAGACCTACCTCTCCCTGCTGATCTTCCTGCCCACGGTCCCTGGGCTGCTCCTCAGCCTAGACACCCTCGAAGTCGCCGCCTGGATGCACGGCGTGCCGATCCTGGGGCAGGCGATCCAGGTCTTCGACATCGTCCGCGGCGTACCGGTGTCGGCGACGCAGTGGGCCGCCAGCGCCATGGGGAGCCTGCTGGGGGCGGCCCTCCTCGTATGGCTGACCGGCCATTTCCTGCGCCGTGAAAGGATCCTTCTCGCCCGGTGAATGACGATGGTGACCGGAGCTAGCATCCCCATGGACACCGCCGCCGCGGCCGTCGAAGCGTCGGCGCCGGCGGCGGACGACGGACGGGCGGACGACGCGATGGGTCAGCGGGCCTTGGAACAGCGGTACGACCGGCTCCTGGCGGAGCACGGTGCGGCCCTTCTGCGGGTGGCCGCCACCTATGAGGCGGATCCCCATCGCCGTGAGGACCTGTTCCAGGACATCTGCCTCGCCCTCTGGCGCGCCCTCCCCAGTTTCCGGGGGGACGCGTCGGAGCGGACCTACGCCTTCCGCATCGCCCATAATCGGGGACTCAGCTACGGCTGGCGGCGGGGGCGGGTGTCCCGGGCGGAGGGGAGCCCGGTGGACGACGAGACCCGCCCGGAGCTGCTGGCGGACCGTCGCTCCGATCCTGAGCGGGAAACCGAGGACCGGCAGCGTCGCCGGCGTCTGCTGGCGGCGGTGCGGTCCCTTCCTGCGGTCCCCCGGCAGGTGGTGTCCCTGTCCCTCGAGGGTCTGAGCCACGGGGAGATCGCCGAGGTCCTGGGGGTCCGCGAAGGCACCGTGGCGGTACGCTTGTTCCGCGCCCGGAAGGCCCTGAAGGCCGCCCTCGGCGTGAAGGAAAGGGAAGGCCAATGACACAGCGCAACTCGTTGACGGACCTCGACCCGGCAACCGACGGACCTCCTTCGTCGGATGCCGAGTGGGAGGCCTGGGGGGAGGCTTGGCGGCGGGAGCCCGCGGTGGGTGGGGCCGATGCGCCCCGGTCGCCGGCTGGAGGAGCCCTGGACGCCCCATCTCTGGGTGCCGCCGAGCGGTCCCGCCTGCGTCGCCGCGCCGAACGTTTCGGCCTCGGTCTGCGGATCGTCACCGTCTTGGAGCTCGTCCTAGGGTTCGGCCTCCTGAGCTGGCTCGGCGCTATCGCGTGGCGGGAGCCCACGGGGTCGAATTTGCTCCTGCTCATCATCACTTTGGTGCTGGTGGTGGTGGGTGAGTCCATGGTGCTGTGGAACCGGCGGGGGACCTGGGGCCCGGAGGCGCCGACCACCGCCGGCTTCGTGGAGCTCGGGATCCTCCGGGCGCGCCGCAAGCTGCGGACGATCCAGCTGATGCTGCCGTTCGTGGCCCTTGAGCTGGGACTCATCCTGCCGTGGAAATGGTGGCAGATGTCCACCAGCGAGCGGTGGGGGGACCAGATGCCCGGAGCCTTCCTGCCGTTGCTTGGGATCATGGTCGCCGTCGTCGTCGTGACCTGGTTGGGGTTGCGATGGTGGCGTCGGCGGGTGGAGCGGGAGCTGGCGGAGCACCAAGCGCTGCAGCGGGCCCTGGCGGACGACGGCCCCGGTTGAGCTGATACCCCGGCCGCGGGGAGATCCTCCGGGGGGAGGGGTAGGGTCTTCGTGGATCCGGGCTAGACTCGGCGCTACCCGCGGGGCCGCCCGCGACCACACCACCAGCCAGGGGGACCCATGCCGGAGCCTGCCCGCGCCGACGTCTCGATGCGAAACCCATCGATCCACAAGGTTCTGGTGGCCAACCGTGGGGAGATCGCCCGCCGGATCTTCCGCACGCTGAGGGAAGTCGGGATCAGTACGGTGGCGGTGTTCTCCGACGCCGACCGCGACGCCCCCCACACCCGGGAGGCCGACGAGGCGGTCCGGGTGGGGCCGGCGCCGAGTGCCGACTCGTATTTGGACATCGACGGGATCCTCGGCGCTGCGAAGGCCGTGGGGGCCGACGCCGTCCATCCTGGCTACGGCTTCCTGGCGGAGAATGCCGACTTCGCCGAGCGGTGTGGGGGGGCGGGGCTGGTGTTCATCGGTCCGTCGCCGTCGGCCATCCGCACCATGGGGGACAAGGGGGCGGCGAAGGAGTTGGCCCGAGAGGCCGGCGTGCCGGTGCTCGATGGCTTCCAGGTGGGGGACCTGGAACCGGAAGAGGTCCGGCGCCGCGCCGACGCCCTCGGCTACCCCCTGCTGATCAAGGCGGCGGCGGGGGGCGGCGGCAAGGGCATGCGCAGGGTCCAGGGCCCGGAAGGGCTCGAATCCGCCCTCTCCGGGGCGTCCCGTGAGGCGGAGTCGGCCTTCGGCGACGGCTCGCTGCTGGTGGAGCGCTGGCTAGGGGCCCCCAGGCACGTGGAGGTGCAGGTGGTGGGGGACGCCCACGGTGGGCTACTCCATCTCTTCGAACGGGACTGCTCGGTCCAGCGGCGCTACCAACAGGTCTTCGAAGAGGCGCCGTCCCCCGCCGTCGGCCCGGACCTGCGGCGGCGGATGGGCCGGGCCGCCGTCGACCTCGCCCGGGCGGCGGGCTATGTCGGCGTCGGCACGGTGGAATTCCTAGTGGACCGGGACGCCTTCTTCTTCCTCGAAATGAACACGCGGCTCCAGGTGGAGCATCCGGTGACCGAAGCGGTGACGGGGCTCGACCTGGTGGCGATCCAGGTGGCGGTGGCCCGGGGCCTGCCCCTGCAGCTCGGGCGGGCGGACCTTCACCTCGAGGGCCATGCCGTCGAAGCGCGCCTCTACGCCGAGGACCCGGAGCAGGACTTTCTCCCCGCCACCGGTACTGTCGACCTGTGGTCGGTTCCCGATCTGCCGGGTCTGAGGGTGGATTCCGGAGTCGAGGAGGGGAGCCGAATCGGGATCCACTACGACCCGATGCTGGCGAAGGTCGTCGCCCACGGTAGGAACCGGGCCGAAGCCCTGGACCTGCTGCGCCGGGGCCTCTCGGACCTGGCGGTGGGGGGCGTCGTCACCAACCGAGACTTCCTGCTGGCGGTCCTGGACGACGACGCCTTTCGCCGCGGCGAGGTGGACACCTCCTTCGTCGACCGGCACCTGCCGCCGGAACGCCGTCGCAGGGCCGCGCCGCCGGAGGTGCTCGAACGGCACGCCATCGCGTGCACAGTCTTCCTTTTCGCCGAGCGGCAAGGCGACCCCTGGCCGACGCCCCCTGGGCTGCCTCCGGCGTGGCGCAACAACCGGTGGCGTCCCCAGGGGGAGACCATCGAACATCGGGATCTCCGCTTCGAGGTGAGCTACCTGCCCCAGGGGGACGGCTCCCTGCGGGTCGGCGTCGCGGGGGCCGCCCCCGAGACTGAGGTGCGCTTCGCGCCGGTCGACGGTCACGGCCTGTGGTCCATCGAGATCGCCGGCGTGCGCCGCCGCTACCGCATCGCCCGCGGCTCGGAGGATGGTCGCCTGTGGATCCACGGCTCCGGCACCGTCACCGACTGGCACCCGATCCCCCGCTTCCCGGAGCGCACCGAAGCGCGGTCCGCCGGGGGCTGCGCCGCACCGATGACCGGTCGTGTCCTTGAGGTCCTGGTGGAGGTGGGGGACACGGTGGAGGCCGGCGCCGCCATGGTGGTCCTGGAGGCGATGAAGATGGAGCATCGCCTCGAAGCCCCCACCGGAGGCATGGTGCAAGAGGTGCGGGTGACGGCGGGGCAGATGGTGGACCCAGACGACGTCCTGGTGATCGTCGAACCGGTGGACGAAGGCGGCGGGGGAGCGGCGGCGTGAACGAGGTCCTGAGGATCGCCAACTGCAGCGGCTTTTACGGCGACCGGCTCGCGGCGGCGCGAGAAATGGTGGAGGGTGGACCCATCGACGTGCTCACCGGGGACTACCTGGCGGAGCTGACGATGACGATCCTGGCCAAGGACCGCCGCGGTGACCCGAGCCTAGGCTATGCCAAGACCTTCCCGATCCAGCTGCGGGGGATCGCCGCGACTTGCTTGGAGCGGAACATCAAGATCGTGGTGAACGCCGGCGGACTCAACCCCGCCGGTTGCGCCGACGTCTGCCGGGGGGTCTACCGCGACCTCGGGCTCGACGCCCGGGTGGCCCACATCGAGGGGGACGATCTGCTACCCCGGCTGCCGGAGCTTCGCCGGGGAGGGGAGACCTTCACCCACCTCGACCGCGGAGTCCCCCTCGACCAGCTCGAGGCTCCGCTGCTCACCGCCAACGCCTACCTCGGGGGCTGGGGCATCGCCGCCGCCCTCGGGGAGGGGGCGGACCTGGTGATCTGTCCGCGGGTGACCGACGCCTCCTTGGTGGTGGGGCCGGCGGCCTGGCGTTTCGGCTGGAAGCGGGACGACTGGGATCCCCTGGCGTCGGCTCTGGTGGCGGGCCACGTGCTGGAGTGCGGCGCCCAGGCCACCGGCGGGAACTACGCCTTCTTCGATCGGGTGCCGGGTCTGGAGCGGCCGGGCTTTCCCATCGCCGAGATCAAGGCGGACGGTACCTTCACCGTCACCAAGCACCCCGGTACCGGTGGGGAGGTGTCCGTCGGCACGGTGACCGCCCAGCTGCTGTACGAAATCGGCGGCCCCCGCTACCTGAACCCCGACGTCACCGCCCGCTTCGACTCGATTCGGCTTCTGGACGACGGCCCCGGCCGGGTGCGGGTGGAAGGGGTGCAGGGGGAGCCGCCCCCCACCACCACGAAAGTAGGGCTGACGTACGCCGGGGGCTTCAAGAACCAGGTCACCTTCGTCCTCGGGGGGCTCGACGTGGACGCCAAAGCGGCCCTGGCGGAGAAGACCCTGTGGGGGGCCGTCGGCGGTCGAGACACCTACGGGGAAACCCGGGTGACCCTCCACCGCGGGGCGGCTGAACCGGAAAACGGCGGCTCGACCTCGTTCCTGACGGTGGCGGTCAAGGATCCGGATCCGCGACGGGTGGGGCGAGCGTTTTCCGGCGCCGCCGTCGAAATGGCCCTGGCGTCCTACCCGGGCTTCAACCTAACCGCGCCGCCGGGGAAGGCAGCTCCCTTTGCGGTCTTCTGGCCCGCCCTCGTCCAGACCGATGCCCTCCACCACCGAGTGGTGATGGACGACCGGGCCTTCGACATCCCCCACACCCCGGGGCACGACCCCGACCCGGTGGCCCCGGACCGCGGGGCGGGGGCAGCGGTGGAGATTGCGCACGGGGATGGCGCCGACGGGACCGGAGGGGACGTGGTCGACGCTCCCCTGGGGCTCTTGGTGGGGGCGCGGTCGGGGGACAAGGGTGGGAACGCCAACCTCGGTGTTTGGGTCGAAGAAGATCCGTCGTACCGGTGGCTGGAATCGTGGCTCACCGTCCGGCGCCTCAAGGACCTGCTCCCCGAGGCCCGGACGCTGCGGGTGGAGCGCCATCCCCTGCCGAACCTGCGGGCCCTCAATTTCGTGCTCTACGGCCTGCTAGGGGACGGCGTCGCCGCGTCCCTGGCGCCGGATCCCCAGGCCAAGGGGCTCGGGGAGCAGCTCCGTTCGAAGATCGCGCCGATCCCGCGGCGCCTGCTGCCGCGGGATCTGGGCGAAACTTGAACGCCCCCTCCCCGGCCCGCAGTGGGCAGAGGAGGGGGGTATGGGGGGGCGGAGCGGTGTGTCAGGGGACGCTGCAGGTGGCCGACGCGGTGCCGCCAGAGGTGTCCGTCACCATCACGGTGATGATGTAGTTCTGGGCCTGCCCCGGCAGCCCCGGGAACAGGGGGCCGTAGCGGTCGTTGGTCGTCGGTCCGGTGGAGATACCCCCGTTGAACCACGTGTAAGTGGCGATGGGGGAGGCCCCGGGGGTGCTGCCGGAGGCGTCGACCCAATATTCGCTGTAGCCGTGACCCGTGGGCCCGCCGTTGGGGTGCCAAATGTGCTCAACCTGGCATCTGG
Source organism: Acidobacteriota bacterium (assembly GCA_038748685.1). Classification (GTDB taxonomy): domain Bacteria; phylum Acidobacteriota; class Thermoanaerobaculia; order Multivoradales; family J023; genus JAUIJL01. The sequence continues at coordinate 7,747 of JBCDIS010000015.1, forward strand.
CGGTCAGGGGCGCCGGCGGCGCCGGACGTCCCAGCATGTCCATGGTGTCGTTGCGGCCCGCGTTGTCCCTCTGGTCGGGGTGGTTCATGCCCCCGGTATGGCACTCACCGTCGGTGATGCCCTGGCTGTTGGCCCCCGGGAACCATCCCTGGAAATCCGCCACCACCCCGTCGTCGGCGCTGGGGATGAGGAACGAGGCGAAGTTGCAGCGCCAGCGCCAGAACTGGAGACGCTCCCAGAAGTTGCCGGGCCGGCGGTGGCGGGTGCGGTAGTAGAACACGTCGTCCCGCGCCCAGCCGGGGATTCCGATCTGCCACAGGGCGCTTCCGAGGGTCCCCAGGTTGAACTGCGGGCCGCACTCCCCGAGGATCTCGGCGATGACCCAGGCCAGGGGGCCCGCCGCCAGGTAGAAGTCCATGAGGGTGCTTCCACCGTAGGGGGTGCCGACGCTCTGGATCCGCCGCGGCGCCGTAGTGTTGTCCAGCAGGCTGAAGTAGTTGGCCCAGAGGTGGGTGGCCGCCGCGCCCCCCTGGCTGTGGGCGACGACGGTGAAGGCGCTGACGAAGTTGGCGTCCCCCTGGTTGCGGATCCGCTGGGCGAAGTTGTCGTGGGAACGGCTGCCCCCTGGATCGCTGTAGACCGCCGTGCCGCCGACCCGCCCCGGGACGACGAAGTCCCAGAAGGGCCAGGAGGGGCCGTCGCACCAGCCGTGGACCAGGAAGATGCCCTGGTTCAGGGGGCCGCCGCGGCTGGGGTCGCCACCGGGAAGGCCGTGGGTCTCGGCGGGGATGAAGCGGTCGCCGTGGCCTCGGTAGAGGGTGTCGTCGTCGAGATCCACCGCGGCCGCCCGCTGGAAGGCCGCCGGCGGCAGGCGGTCGACGGTGACGGGCATAGAGGCCGCCTGGTCGACGGGCACGTAGGTGTCGGGGTCCTGGATGCGGACGTTCCGCAGAGTCAGGTCCCCGCCGGTCGCGTCGGCCATGGCGAGCCAGCGGCCGTCGAGCACCACGGGCAGCTCGAAGCCGGCGACGGTGGCCTCCGGGTGGGTCATACCGCCGACCCACGCCACCGGACGGCTACCGCCCCGGGCCCAGACCTCGGCGTAGGCGAAGACGTGGCCGGCGGCGCGGGGGGCGTCGACGCCGAGCCGCAGCTCGAGGCGCTGGTCGTCCAGCAGGGTGGTGCGGACCTTGCCATCGAGGCGGTAGGTCTTGGGCACGATCGGAAGGTAGTAGAACGCGGTTCGTTGGATCGTGCCGACGCCGTCCACCTCCCCTTCGATGTCCAGGCGCACGGAGTAGCTCCCCGCCGGCAGGCTCGGCAGCCGCACCAGGGTGTTGCCGTTGCGGTCCGTCGGCAGGGCGGCGGTGCGGGTGGATCCGAGGTCGTCTTCGAAGGCCACGCGCTGGCCCTCGGTGTCGGTGACCCGCAGGGAGAGGCCGGTCATGCGCAGCGGGGCTTCGGTGGCGGCCCCTTCGGCGTCGGTTCCGGAGAAGGCGACGCTCAGCACCGGAGCCGCCCCGTCGGTGAGGTCGAAGGAACGTCCGGCTTCGAAGTCGGTGCAGACCACGTCCTGTAGCTTGCAGGGGTCGGGCTCGACCCGCACGTCCACCACGTTGTCGTCGAAGGCGATGACCGCTTCGATCTCGGGGGCCGAGGCCTCCGGTGCGGCCGTGGCGGCGGGGCTTTCCAGCGCCATCCGCCAGGTGCCCCCGGTGACCTCACCGCCGGAGATGGAGAAAACCGCCACGCCGCCGGGGCTCATGCGCTCGAAGGGCTGCATCAGGAGATCCGCCTGGTACGTGCCGCAGGCGCGGCCGTCGCAGGTGATCCGCGATCCGTCGAAGACGTATCGGATGCCGCCCGGGCCCGTCAGGGTGGCGGGGCTGAAGGAGGGATAGCGGGTGGTGACCTGGACGAGGCTGAAGCCGCTGCCGGCCTGGGTCTCGAAGGTGGAGGTGGTGGTCCCGGGGACCGCCGCCTTGCCGGCGGCGGCCTTCGGAGCGTCGATCACCAGGAGGTTCGAGGGGACGCCGGTGGCGGCGGCGTCGGGGAATCGATGGTCCGCGAAGGTTTCCGGTGGTCCGGCGAGGGACTTCACGGGGATGGTGTCTGCGGCGAGGATCCCCGCGGTGGGGATCGTCAGCCAGGCCAAAATCAGGGTGAGCCAGATCGTCGTACGTCGCATCGTTGAGCCTCCTCGTCGGTTGCGGGAACCCCGGTGTAGGGGGGCCGGTGGGCGCACGTCACCCGGGGCCGAGGATCCTTCCTCGGCGGCTTGGGGGCAGCCGTGGGCGCGTCTATCCCCAAGAGCGAAAAGGCTGGGATGACTCCCTCGTGGCGACGAGAATCCGTTCGGTACGGCTTCAGCCGACGGTATCCGCCAGGCGGCGGATCGAGGCGTAGGTGTGGACATGGCGCCCCACCGCGGACGAGTCCGCTGCCCCCACCATGGCGGCGGCGACGATGTCCCCCTCCACCGCGTGGTATGGCCGCAGGGGCCCCGCCAGCATCCAGCCGAAGGTCCGGGCGAGGCCGATGCCAGCCCGCTCCGCCGGCCGATGCTCGTTCCGTTTTCCGAGCAGGAGGCTCGGGCGGAAGAGGTGCTGGGTTCCGTACCCGAGGGCCTCGACGTCGGCCTCCATTTCCCCCTTGACCCGGGAGTAGAAGCTCATGGCTCCCGGGGACGCGCCGATGGCCGACACCAGGAACAGCCGCGTGGCTCCGCCGTCGCGGGCGCCCCGGGCGATGGCCACCACCAGGTCATGGTCCACCCTGCGGAACGCTTCCCGTGACCCGGCCTTGGCCAGGGTGGTGCCGAGGCAGCAGAAGACATCGTCTACCCGCAGCAGATCGCCGTCGAGGTCGTCGAAGTCCACCACCGGAGCGTCGAGCTTGTCCCCCGTGACGCCCGGAGGGGGCTCCAGTGCCCGCCTCACCGGCGCAATCAACCTGCGGTAGCCGGGATGCCGGAGCAGGAGCTCGAGCACCCGACCTCCGATCAGGCCCGTAGCCCCCACCAGGAGGGCCGTTCTTCTGCTTTTCATGGATCCACTCTACCTTCACCAGTAGCTCAAAGTAGCCCTCCTCGAAGAACGAAGGATGCCGGACCTGTCCGGCAGGGCGGTGGATTTTACCGGTCCTAGGCTTCGGATCCAGGACCCTCCGAAGGGACCAGGGGATCGAGGGCGAGCTCGCCCTCCAGGCGCTCCCCGATGGCCGCGAGGCGAGCGAGGACTCGTCCGTTGAGGTCGAAGCTGCGCTGCAGGGCGGTGTGGGCCGCCCCATGGATCCCCCCGTAGTCGTCCTCGGGCGGGATGTCGGGAATCGCCCAGCGGCCCAAGGTGATGCCGCGGTCCGTGTGGTCGAAGGGATAAGGGAGGTCGTTCCACGACAGGCGCAGGTGATTCAGACCCTCCCGTACCTCCTCGGCCAGGCCAACGAAAATCCGCTGCAGGTCTTCGTCGTTCGGGGAGCCCTGCCGTTCCTCCGCGATCGAGTCGTAGCGGTCGAAGTGGCGGCGCAACCGATCGATCCTGTCGAGGTCCGAAGCGTAGGCGCGGGCCGCCGTCAGGAGACGGGGGACTTCGTCCCGCAGAGCCCCGAGGTCCGAAGATCGGTCGCCGAGCCCGGGGAGTTCGAGCACCCGAAGGGCGGTGAGCAGCCGCTCGGCGGCCCGGCGTTCCTGGGGCGCCAGGCGTCCGCCGAGGTGATCCATGCGACGCTGGACCGTCTCCATCTTGGCCACCAGCGACACGGTGTCGAATCGCTCCACGTCAAGCTCTTCCGCGGAGACCTTGAAGCCCGCTTCGAGGAGATCGTCGGCACGATCCAGCGCGGACCGCTGTCCCATCTCGACGTCATAGGCTTCGAGGGTTTCTCGGCCCTCCGCCTCCCCCTCCTGAAGCTCGTCCCTCAGGACCTGAAGCCGGTTCAGAAGGCGTCCAAAATCCGACCCTTCCCCGGCGTTCGAGCCTTCGACGTCCCCCACCGGCAGCGGGCGCAAGGGGTGGTCGGTGGCGCCCAAGAAGAATCGGTTCCGCGCGAACCTCTCCGCTTCGTCCCGGTCCTGGCGGGCGAGCAGCCGATCGGTATCCACCAGGTCCTCGGGCCGGATTTTCTGGTCGAGGTGATGCTCGTAGAAAGACCGCGAGACCTCTACTGCCAGAGCTTCGAAGTCCCGAAACAGGGCGGTGGCCGGCAGATCGCTCTGGAACACGTGCGTCGTCGTCTCCCGATGGGCATAGGCGATGCGCTCACTGACGGCGGGGTGGGTGTCGAACCAGCCGGTGCGGCGCCCGTCGACGTCGGCGTCGATCCGTCGCAGGACCGACGGCTCGATCCGCCGCCGGTGGGCCGCCACCAGCGACGGAAGGTTGTCCACGAGTCTCCCCTCCTCCCAGGACGAGGAGAGGTCGCCGAAGGATTTCTCGACGGCGAGGCCGAGGTAGCTCAGCTCGCGGCAGGTGGTCTCGAAGGTCTCTGGTCCCACCATACGGGCCTCGTAGCGGTCGGCGTCGAACTCCATCTGGCGTAGGAGGAAGCAGCTGACGCCGTGGCCGATCCACATGAGCAGCCAGAGGATACGACGGGTCGACCACACCACCAGGCGTGCCATCTGGACCACCAGGGACGCGACGAAGCTGATCCTGGCGGCATCTCGAACTGATTTTTCCAGGTACTCGTCCCAGCGATCCCGTTCGTAGACGACGCGGCTGAGCCAGGCGTTGATCGACCGGACCACAAAGGACAGTCCCATGCCGGCGCCCTGAGCGAAGTGACCGAGCTCGTGGGCCAGGACTCCGGTCAACTGCTGGAGACTCGATTGACGGACCAGGGGCAATCCGAGGGTCAACACCAGATCCTGGCTGCCGAGGCTCGCCAGACCCCGACGGAAGCTGGCGGAGGCGTTGGCGTCGCAGTCGACGTCGATGCGCTTGGGAAACGGGGCTCCCACCGCGTCGCAGACCCGTTGTACGAACGCAAAGAGGATTGGCTCGTCTTTTGGCATCAGGGAGCGCGGGGTCTGCTTGTCTCCGCGCGGTGCGAGGAGTGGCTTGATCATGAAGAAGACCAGGGTTATCCCTGCGAAGAGGGGCGTCACGTAGGAGATCAAGGCGGTCCGTCGGCTTTCTATGATCTCGAAGAGGAGCAGGTTGTGGACGCCGTGGTAGTAGACGCCGTAGCTGGTCAGGACCACCAGCGCCACATAGATCAGGGGGAGCAGGACCATGATCGCCGTCACGAGGACCAGGGCCAATCGATAGAGGAGTGGGACACCGATGGGGTCGATGTCACCTGAGAAAGACCCCAAGATTCGTTCTCGCAGATCGGGGCCGTAAGGGGGGGCGGGGGAGGGGTTGGACATCGCAGATCTCGCTGGGTCGGGTGGGCGGTACGTCGGAAGGAGGTCGTGAGCTCTGGAAGAGGTAGGGCATGTCTTGGTAATTGTGGTGGATTACACCATTTTTAGACTGGGTCTGTAAGGGAAAAATTTCGACATGGTTGCGATCTCCGCACGGGGTGGTGTGTGGGACGCGCGCGCAGACGCGCGTGTCCCGCAGGCCCGCGCGGATTCGCGCGATTCCCGCGGCCCGCGACTAGGTCCCAAACTGGGCACTGGGCCTTCGAAAGCGCTTCCACATCCCCGTTTTCCGCTCGTTCGTCCCCTCCCGAAGATGCTGGACAGGGCCTTGCAGTGTCGTGGCGCCTACCCGCGGTGCCGGCCCGACGTCGGCCCGCCTGGACACTTCACAGGAGGATTCCATGCGATTCATGATCCGTACTCCGAGGGCGCTGGCCTTCGGTCTCGCTTTGGCCCAGCTCACCGTCCCCGCCTTCGCGGCGGTCCCCACCGATCCCTTCTACCCTGAACCGGCGCCGCCGGTGGCGGGCAACTATCCGGCGTACCAGTGGGCCCTCGGAGGCCATGCCGGGTCCTCACCGCCGGTGGACATCCAGGCCGAAGGGGCCTGGGACCGACTCCTGGGCCATGCCTACCTGGGGTCCATGGACGCAGGTATCGCCGAGTTCACCTGGCCACCGGGTCAGCCCCTGGTGGTGGGGCCGGTCCACGACGACCTAGCGGAGAACTTTCGAGAGCATCTATCGCCTTCGTTCGGCAGCGACCTACGGGCCGCCGCCGGACCCTCCGCCAGGGACGGCTACGGCCACGGCATGCACGTGATGGGGCTCATGACCGGCACCAGCGACAACGGTCAGGGGTTCTCCGGCGTTTGTCGCGGCTGCAGCGCCCTTCTGCTCAACTCCGGGACCCTCAACCAGGTGAGCTGGCCCAGCCGATTCGAACGCCTCGTGCGGTCGGGGGCCCAGGCCATCAACATGAGCTTCGGCTGGCGAGACGCCGACGGACAGACCAGTCTCGAAGCGAGCTTCACCAACCGCATCGAGAACCTGGCGAGGGCCAGGGACGTGGTCCTGGTGGCGGCCGCCGGCAACGACCGTTCTACGGCGGAGATCGATTTCCCCGCTGAGCACCCCGAGGTGATCGGGGTCGGCGGCTCCGGCTTCACCGGTGCCCGGTGGGACGACACCGGGGCGTGCCAGACCGCGGGCGGCGTCCCCTTCGAGTGCGGGTCCAACACCAGCCCAGACCTGAGCGTCGCCGCGCCGGCGAAGCACATCGTCTCCGCTTGGTACACCGGTACCGCCATCAGCGGCGACAGTGGGGACCTTTGCGGCGACGCCCTCCATAGCCCGAGCTCGCCGGTGATCCCCGGCTCCGTCCACCCCACCGCCACCGCCAACGACGGCTACGGCCTGTGCACCGGCACTTCGATGTCGACCCCCCTGGTGACCGGCACCGTCGGCCTGATTCGCTCCGCCAACCCGCTGCTGTCGGCGGATTCCGTGAAGAGCATCCTCGAGTCGACGGCCAGGAACCCCGCCGGCGCCACCGACATCGGCGCCGGCGTGGTGGATGCCTCGGCGGCGGTGGAGGAAGCCCTCGGCACGGTGGCGGGGACCGTGCTGCAGAACCGGTTGACGCCCCTGTTCTCCCTCTACAGCTCCACCGCCCGGGATCACATGGCCACCACCGTGCCCCAGATGGCCAGCTCCGCCGTCAACGACGACGACCGGCGCCAGTATTCGACGATGTCCCCGGGCACGGCCGCCGTCAGCGCGCCCTACGCCAGCGGCACCGGCGTCGCCGGCGTTTCGGTGGAGACCGTCGGCCTCTACGGCGCGTTCCCCGGAGCCTCTGGAGCGCCGAGGGCCTGGGTCCAGGTGTTCACCACCGAGCGGCACCCCACCACCGGCGCCGCCACCCTGGCGCCCCTCTACCGGCTGAGCTACATCGGTCCGAAGTCTGGGAGCTCCGCCCACCGCGACCACGTCTACGCCACCGACGTCGCGGAGATCGCCACCTTCGAGGGACAGGGCTACTTCCTCGACGGTGTCGAAGGCTACGTCTACCCGGCCTCCAGCCCGCAGCCGGCGGGAACGGTGGAGCTGCTGCGGCGTAGGAATGCGAGCCTGGACGACCACGCCATCTTCCCGTTGGATCTGGCGTCGGCGATGGCGGCGGGGGGCTACACCCAGGTGGTGAACGGACGGTCGTCCCTCGGCTGGGTCTACCGCAACGTCGACGGTGACGGCGACGGGCTGATCGACGGCTTCGAGGATCTGATCGGGACCGATCCGGTGGTGGTAGACAGCGACGGCGACGGCCACTCGGACGGCGTCGAGGTGCTGACCTACCCCTACGGTGACCCCCTCGGCGGCCTCTGCACCCCCATCTTCGCCGACGGATTCGACAGCGGCGACCTGTCGGCGTGGACGGGCAGCATCGTCACCGGCACCGGCTCCCTAGTGGTGGACCCCTCCGCGGCCCGCTCGGGTCCCTACGGCCTGGCGGCGCGGGTGCAGAGCCAGAGCGATCGGGCCTACGTCTTCGATACGACCCCCATCGCCGAGACCCGCTACCGCGCCGTGTTCCAGGTGATGGACGTGGGCACCACGATGCCCAACAACGCCGTCCACCGGATCTTCGGCGCCGTCGACGGGGCCACCGGCCACATGTTCTTCGTGGTGGACTTCCGCCGAAGCGGCGACTTCTACCAGGTACGGGCCCGGGTCCGGCAGGACGACATGAGCTGGATCAGCGCTCCGTGGGAGACCGTTGGCAACATCTACATCAAGCGGCCGGCGCCCCATGAGGTGGAGGTGGACCTCGACGTCGTGGCCGGCACGTTGAAGTTCCGGGCGGATGCGAAGGAGCATCTTGTGAGCGTCCCCCACGCCGACAAGCGGCGGGTGGACCAGGCACGACTGGGATTCGTCAACAGCGTCGACGCCGGCGTCGACTCTCTGCTGTTCTTCGACAGCTTCGAATCCTGCCGCTAGGCGGCCGCAATCGATCCGATCCACAGACGCCCGGCACCCTCAAAGGGGCCGGGCTTTCCGCCGTGTAGGGATTTCCTGTTGACAGCCCAGGTCTCGATCCTCAAAATACCGAACGAGCGCTCGGTTTGTTTTTGAGTTCTGGAGAGTGGACCCCACGGAGGCCATATGGCTAGACGACGACAGGAGCGATCGGAAGCGTCGATGGAGCAGGCCCTAGGTGCTGCCCTCGACCTCTTCTCCCAGCAGGGCTTCGGCGCCACCTCCATGCGCCAGATCGCCGACGCCTCCGGGGTTTCGATGGGCAACCTCTACCACCACTTTCCGAGCAAAGAGTCCCTCTTCCAGCGTCTGCTGGAACGCTACTGGGGGCGGCTCCGGGACCCCGAGCATCCGCTCCAGAAGCTGTTCGAGCGCGCCGCCTTCCCCGATGATCTGGAGGAGATGGCGGCGGTGATCGAGAAGGTGGTGGAGGACAACGCCCCCTACATTCTGCTGATCTACATCGATGTCGTGGAGTTCCGGGGCGAGCACATCCGGGCCTTCTACGAGGGGATGGCGGCCCGCTTCCAAGAGATCTACGGCGACCGCCTGGCGGCCCGCAAGGCGGCCGGCGAGTTCGGCGATATCGACCCGCTGGTGGGCGTGATCATGGCCACCCGCTGGTTTTTCTACTTCTTCACGATCGAGACGTGCTTCGGGGCTCCGATGCATTTCGGCATGAAGCCCAAGCAGGCGACGGAGGAGTTCATCCGTCTCCTGCGCCTCGGGCTGCTGCCCCGAACCACCGATCCCCTGGCGGGGCTGGGTTCCGATACCCCGCCCGCCACCGACGACGCCTGACGTCCGACCTCGGACGCCCCGACTGCCTGGAGGACCTACGATGCGACGATGGACCTGGAAGACCCTCCCCCTCGGGCTTTGCACGCCCGCCCTATTTCTCGCCCTGATCCTCGGGCCGGCGTCGGCCCCGGCCGTGGCCCAATCCGCGGATTCCCAGGCTGAAGCGACCGCAGCCGACTCCGCCGACCCGGTGGAGGAGGAGATCGTCGTCACCGCCCGCAAACGGGAGGAGAACATCCAAGAGGTGCCCGTGGCGGTGACCCTGATCCCGGCGGAGGTGCTGGAGGACAGCGGCGTCGCCGATCTATCGGAGATCCAGGCCCAGGTGCCGAGCCTCTCGATCTACCCTGGGCGGAACCAGTCCACCACCCTGACCGCCTTCATGCGGGGCATCGGCCAGGCGGATCCCCTCTGGGGCGTCGATCCTGGGGTCGGCCTCTACATGGACGACGTCTACATGGCGCGCCCCCAGGGGGCCCTGCTGGACGTCTTCGACGTCGAGCGGATCGAGATCCTCCGCGGGCCCCAGGGGACCCTCTACGGCAAGAACACCATCGGCGGCGCGATCAAGTACGTCAGCCGACCGCTGACGGACGAGCTGCGGGGCTTCGTCTCCGCCACCGGCGGTAGCTTCGAGCGGCAGGACTTCAAAGCCAGCGTCAGCGGCGCCCTGATTCCGGGCAAGCTGCGGGTCAAAGCGGCGGCGGCGTCCCTGACCCACGACGGCTTCGGCACCAACCTGCTCACCGGCCGCGACGTCTCGGACAAGGACACCAAAGCCTTCCGCCTCGGGTTGGACTGGATCCCCTCGGACGACGTCACCGTCAAGCTCCGGCTCGACCGCACCGAGGACGACGCCGAGCCCAAGGGCCTCACCCGCCTGGCGGCCAACCCCTTCTGCCTCCTATTCCTCGGCGCCGCCTGCCCGCCCCTGGCGGACACCTTCGATACCCAGAGCGGCCTCGAGCCCCTCAACAGCACCGATTCCGAAGGCTACTCCCTGACCGTCGACTGGGCCCTGAGCGACGATTGGCTCTTCAAGTCCATCACCGCGTACCGGGAGTCCGACAGCGAGAACAACATCGACTTCGACACCACCCCCGCCCGCATCACCGACGTCATCGCCACCTACTTCGACGAACAGACGTCCCAGGAATTCCAATTCGTCTACGTCGGAGACAGCCGCCTTACCGGCGTGTTCGGCCTCTTCTATTTCGACGGAACCGCCGGCGGCCTGGTGCAGAACATCTTCGTCGAGAGCGTCTTCGGCACCACCGAAGGCACCACCGACACCGAGTCCTTCGCCATTTTCGGCGACGGCTCCTACTCCCTGTCGGACCGGCTGACCTTCAACTTCGGTCTGCGCGTCACCGAAGAGGAGAAGCGGGGCGTCGCCTTCAACGCCGGCTACACCGACGACACGTTCTCCCAGGTGGCGGTGGTCACCGCCGACTACGACCAGTCGGAGACCTTCTCCTCCGTCGCCCCCAAGATCGGCCTGGACTACCAGATCAACCGCGACGTCCTCGGCTACGTGACCGTGTCCCGGGGATTTAAGAGCGGCGGCTTCAACGTCCGGGCCCAGAGCGTCGCCTTCCCGGACTCGGCCCTGCCCTTCGACGACGAGGTGCTGACGGTGGCGGAGGTGGGCATCAAGTCTGTCCTGGCGGACCGTAGCCTGGTGCTCAACGCCGCCGCCTTCTACGGCGACTACGAAGACATCCAGGTGAGCACCTTCACCTCCTTCGATTCCGACGGCGACGGCAGCGACGACGCCTTCTTCGGCAATTTCCTCAACGCCGGCAACGCCACCATGAAGGGCCTCGAGGTGGAGTTCGACTGGACGTCCCCCACGGTGAGCTGGCTCGGCCTGTCGGGCAACGTCAGCTACCTCGACGCGTCCCCCGACGGGATCCTCGACGCCAACGGTGACGGCTTCGCCGATACCCAGGTGATTACCAACGCCCCGGAGTGGACCGGCGCCATCAACCTCAACCTCGACGCCCCGGCCTTCGGCGGCCTGATCACCGGCAGCGTCGGCTGGTCCTACCGCGACGACTCGGTGCTCACCAACGAGGGTGGCCCCGACCCGCGGGATCCGTCCCGGCCGCTCCTGCCCCTGGTCCAGCCGTCCTTCGACCTGCTCACAGCCTGGGTCTCGTGGCTCTCCGGCGACGGCACCTGGCAGGTGACCGTCAACGGCAAAAACCTCACCGACGAGGAGTACCTCACCAACGGCTACAACATCCCGGTCCTCGGCATCCTCCAGGGTTCCTTCGGCAATCCCCGCACGGTCTCGGCGACCCTGGGATACCGTTTCTGAAACAAGAAACGGACCCTCGCGTCGAACGCGAAATCGGAGACCTCAGATGATCGAAACTGGATTGAAGGACAAAGTCGTGATCGTCACCGGCGCCGCCGCCGGCATCGGCCGCGCCACCGCCCTGCGGTTCGCCGCCGAAGGGGCGCGGGTGGCGGTGTGGGACGTCAGCGACGGCGGTGCGGCCGAGCTGCTCCAGGCCATCGACGGGGCGGGGGGCTCAGGGCGCTTCCAGACCGTCGACGTCACCTCCACCGAAGCCGTCGAGGCGGCGGTGGCGGAGGTGGTGGAGGCCTGGGGCGGCGTCGACGTGCTGATCAACAACGCCGGCATCGTGCGGGACGCACAGCTGGTGAAGTGGCGGGACGGCGAGGTGGTTTCGGTGATGGGGGACGACCTCTTCGATTCCGTCATCGCCGTCAACCTTCGGGGGGTGTTCCTGTGCGCCCGCGCCGTGGTGCCCCACATGATCCGCGGCGGCGGGGGAGCGATCCTCAGCGCGTCGTCGGTGGTGGGGCTCTACTCCAACTTCGGCCAGACCAACTACGCCGCCACCAAGGCGGGGGTCATCAACATGACCAAGAGTTGGGCGCGGGAGCTGGGGAAGCACGGCATCCGCGCCAACGCCGTGGCCCCGGGCTTCGTTGCCACCGAGATCCTCCAGGCGATGCCGCCGAAGGTCCTGGACCAGTTGGTGGGGCACACCCCCCTGGCCCGCATGGGCAAGCCGGAGGAGATCGCCGAGGCCTACCTCTGGCTGGCGTCCGACGCCGCCTCCTTCGTCACCGGCACCGTCCTTTCCGTGGACGGCGGCCTGGTGCCGGGGACCTGAGGGCGGCCAGCACGTGGGGCGCTACGCCGACATCGTCGCCACCGGCGCCCACCTGCCGGAAGCGGAGGTCTCGAACGACGACCTGCGCCGGCGATTCGCCGGTCGCGGGGACCTTCTGACCTTCGTCGACACGATGGAGGAAGGCACCGGCATCCGGCGACGGTTCTACGCGCCGCCGGACTGGGCCACGTCGGACCTGGCCTTGCCGGCGGCCCGCCAGGCCCTGGAGCGGGCGGGTCTGCGCCCCGAGGAGGTGGACCTGCTGATCGTCGGCACCGATACCCCCGACTACCTGACGCCGGCGACCTCCACCGTGCTCCAACACAAGCTGGGGGCGGCGAACGCCGGCACCTTCGACGTCGGCTGCGCCTGCGCCTCGTTCCCCACCGGTCTGGGGGCGGCGGCGGGGTGGATCGCCGCCAATCCGGCGGTTCGGGTGGTGCTGGTGGTGGGGGTGTACCTCATGCAGCGCCTGGCGGATCCCGACGACCCGATGGTCTTCTTCTACGGCGACGGAGCCGGTGCCGCGGTCCTGGAACCGTCGACGGAGCCGGGGTTTGTCGTCGCCGCGGCCCAGGCGGACGGCTCCTACGCCCGTCGCTGGGGAATCTTCGCCGGCGGCACCGCCGAGCCCGCCAGCGCCGAGGCGGTAGCGGCGGGGCGCACCCAGGTGCGGTCCCTGGAGCCCTACCCGCCGGAGATCAACCACGGGGGCTGGCCCAAGCTCGTACGCCGATTGGCGAAGGACGGAGGGTTCGGGGTGGGGGACATCGACTTGGCGGTCTTCACCCAGGTCCGCAGGCCCTCGATCGTCCACGTCATGGGGGAGCTGGGGCTGCCGATGGAGCGTGCCCCCACGATCATGGAAACCCACGGATACACCGGCTCCGCCTGCATCGCCATGGCCCTGGACCACGCCGTCGCCCGCGGGCGGGTGTCTCAGGGGGACCTGGCGGTGCTGGTGGGTTCCGGCGTCGGCTACAACCAGGCCGGCGCGGCGTTCCGCCTGCGCTCGCTGCGCCACGGCGGATCTGGAGGTGATGGATGCGTCGTCTCGGACTCTTGAGCATGCTGTCGATCCTGACCGTCTCCGCGTTCACGGGGCCGCCCTGCGGAGCGCAGGAGACCGCCGAAGCGGCGACCCCCGGGCCCATGGACATGTTCATCGCCTACAGCCGCGGTCAGCTCCAAGCCCAGGGCTTCGAGCGCCGCGTCGCGGAGATAGGGGGTGAAGATCTGGTGTGGTGGCAGAAGGGCGAAGGGCCCTCCCTGGTGCTGGTCCACGGCGTTTCGGACCAGGCGGGGACCTGGTTTCTGGTGGCCGGCGGCCTGGCGGCGGACCACCGGGTGCTGCTGGTGGACCTGCCTGGCCACGGCGAGAGCGGGCCGGCAAAGGGCCCCCTGGCGATGGACCGGATCGCCGATGGTTTCGAAGCCTGGCTGGCTACCCACGCCGCCCCGCCCTCGGGGCAGCCGCCGGTGCTGGTGGGCAACTCCATGGGGGCCTGGGTGGCGCTCCTGGCGGCGCTGCGGAGCCCGGACCATGTGAGCCGGGTGGTGGCGGTGAACGGCGGCGGCCTTCATGCTGACACCGGCGACCTCGACCTCCTGCCGAAGACCCGGGAGGAGGCACGCCGCCTGATGGCGGCCCTGCGGGATCCCGCCAGCCCGCCGACCCTCGACGCCGTGCTCGACGACCTGGTGCGCCGCGTCCCCACCGGTCAGGTGAGTCGCATGTTCGAAGCCGAGGGGTCGATGGAGGCGCTTCTCCTGGACGACCGTCTGGGGCAGATCGACACGCCGGTGGACGTGCTCTGGGGTGCCTCCGACCGCTACCTGGGCCGCGCGTACGCCGAGCGCCTGGCGGCGGGGCTACCGAACGCTCGGCTGACCTTCCTCGAAACGTGCGGCCACCTGCCCCAGGCCGAGTGCCCGAAGTCCTTCACGGAAGGTCTGCGGGCCGTGCTGGCCCAGGATCCGCCGTCCACCCCCAACGAACCCCCAATGAAGGAGACCCCGCCATGAGCCCCCGAGCCCCGTCGCAGATCCCCGTACCGTTCCGCTTTGGCGTCCTGAGGTGTCTGCTCCTGGCGACCCTCGTCGCAGCCCCCGCCGCGTCGGCCCTCGACCATCCGGGGGGCGCCCAGCAGTTCGGCGGCGGTTTCCAGCCGTCGAACGCCCCGTGGGGGGGGTTCGGTGGATCGGGATGCACCGCGACGCGAACGCCGGTGGTCTTCCTCCACGGCAATGGGGACGAGGCGAAGAATTTCGATTTCCCCACGTCCACCGGCGTTCCCTCGGTGTACGACGCCTTTCGCGCCGCCGGTTACCGCGACTGCGAGCTATTCGGCGTCAACTGGCTGTCGCCGACGGAGCGAAGCCTGCCCCAGCTCAACTACCATCGGCCCTCGAAGGCGGCGCTGATCGCTGATTTCCTGTGGGACGTCAGGGCCCATACCGGCGCTTCCCAGGTGGACGTGGTGGCCCACTCCCTCGGCGTCACCCAGGGGCTCTTTGCCGTCGACGACGGCGGCCTATGGTCTTCGGTGCGGCGCTTCGTCGCCATCGCCGGCGGCATGCGGGGGCTGTCGTCCTGCCTGTGGGTGGGCAACGGCAACCCGGCGTTCCCCACCTGCGGCTCCCAGAACCTCTACAACCCCGACATCTTCGGCCTCTACCCCCACAGCTGGTGGACCTGGAATCCCCGCATGGGGAACGGCGGCTTCCGAGACGACCCCGCCGGCAAAGCCACCTGGTTCTACTCCATCGGCGCCGACGTCCACGACGAGGTGCTGTGCGGTACCACCAGTTCCATCTCCAGCTGCGGCGACTCCGCCCGCTTCGACGCCAGGTCGAACGTCCGCTCCCAGCTCGACGTCGGCTACGGGACGACGGCGACGGGCTTCGACTTCGATTTCACCGACTGGACGGTTTTCAACACCCTCGGGGGTGACGGCGACGGCGTCGGCCACTACCGGGCAAAGAACAACACCGGGCGTATCCTGGTGAACATGCTGACCACCTCCTGCACCGGTACCGGCTGCTGCGCCGGCTACGGCGACGTCTGCGGCCCGTGAGGAACGGCGAACCATGACCGGATCCGACAGCTACGGCCTCGACGTCGGCATCGCCGCGGTGGGGACCTACGTCCCCGAAACCCACCTCACCGCCGCCGACCTGGCGCAGCGCTCCGGCATCCCCGAAGCGGTGATCGTCGAAAAGCTGGGGATCGTCCGCAAGCCGGTGGCAGGCCCGGACGACCACACCAACGCCATGGCGCTGCGGGCGTCCCAGGACGCCCTGGAACGGGGCGGCATCGACCCGGCGGAGATCGACATCGTCCTCTGCACCACCGAGGAGTGGAAGGAGCATCCGCTGTGGACCGCCGGCATCCACCTGGCCCACGGGCTGGGGGCCCACCGCGCCTGGGCCATAGACGTCCAGATGCGCTGCGCCACCACCATGGCGGCCCTGGAGATGGGGAAGGCACTGCTGCTGGCGGATCCGTCGGCGGACACGGTGTTGGTGGCGGGGGGCTACCGCAACCACGACTTCGTCGACTACCGGGATCCGTCGACGCGGTTCCTCTACGGCCTGTCGGCGGGGGGCGGCGCCATCGTCCTGCGCAAGGGCCTGGGCCGCAACCGCCTGCGGGGCACCTCGGTCCGGGTGGACGGCGCCTTCTCCCTCGACGTCATCGCCCCCGCCGGCGGAACCAAGGAACCCCTCACCGCCGACGTCGTGGCGGAGGGGCGACACCGCTTCACCTGCCCCGACCCCCAGTCCATGAAGCAGCGCCTCGACGGAGTGTCGATGGAGAACTTCCTCGGCGTCGTCGACGGGGCCCTCGGGAAGAGTGGTTACGGCCGGGGCGACATCGGTTATCTCAACATCTTGCATATGAAACCGTCGGCCCACCGCTACATCCTGTCGGAGCTTGGGCTCTCGGAGGAGCAGTCCTGCTATCTCGATCACTATGGCCACATGGGCCAGCAGGACCAGGCCCTGTCGATCCGCCTCGGGCTCGACTCGGACCGGCTGCGGGACGGCATGGTGATGGTGATGGTGGCCGCCGGCATCGGCTATGCCTGGTCGGCGTCGGTGGTGGAATGGGGGCCGCGGTGAGGCAGCCCTGGCCCCAGGCCGACGTGCTCGGCCACCGCGCCCGCATGACCCCCGACGCAACCGCCCTGGTGGTGGTGGAGCCGGAGCTGAGGCTGACCTTCGCCGAGCTGGACGCCCGGGCGGAGCGCTGCGCCCGCCTGTGGACCGAGACCCTCGGCCTGGAGAAGGGGGACCGGGTGGGCATCCTGGCCCACAACCGGGTGGAGTACCTCGAAGCGTTCTTCGCCGCCGGAAAGACCGGGATCGTGCTGGTGACCCTCGGCACCCGGCTGACCACCCCGGAGCTCGAGCACGTGGTGGGCGACTGCGGTCCCAAGGCCCTGATGGTGGACTGCGCCCTGGCGTTGACGGCGTCGCCCCTCCGGGATCGGATAGAGCATTGGATCGATCTCGACGGGCAACCGGCGGCAGGGGAGCACGCCGTGGACTATCGGGTCGCCACCGCCGCCCTCGACGGGGCCCCGGAGTGGCGGGCCACCCCCTGCGACGGCGAGGACGTCTACTGCCTGCTCTACACCTCAGGCACCACCGGCAAGCCGAAGGGGGTGATGATCCCCCACCGCCAGGTGATCTGGAACGGCTTCGTCACCGCCTGCGGCTGGCAGCTCCGGTCCGACGACGTGACGCCTATCTTTACCCCCCTCTACCATGCAGGCGGGCTTTTCGCTTTCATGGTCCCCATGGTCATGGCCGGCGGGACGGTGGTGCTCCACGGCGGCTTCGACGCCGCCGAGGTGTGGCGGACCTTCGAGCTGGAGGGCTGCACCGTGGCGCTGGGGGTTCCGACGATCTGGAAGCTCCTGCTGGAGGCGCCGGAGATCGAGGAGGTCGACCTGTCGCGGGTTCGCTGGCTGATCAGCGGCGGCGCCCCCCTGCCGGCCTACGTGGTGGAGGCGTACCAGCGGCGGGGGATTCCCTTCAAGCAGGGCTTCGGGATGACCGAAGCGGGGGTCAACTGCTTCGCCATGACCGTCGAGGATTCCGTCCGCAAGCCCGGCTCCATCGGCAGGCCCTTGATGTTCACCGAGGCCCGGCTGGTGGACGACGACGGCGCCGACGTCCGGGACGACGAAGTGGGGGAGCTGTGGCTTCGGGGTCCCCACGTTTGCCTCGGCTATTGGAACAACGAAGGGGCCACCGCCGACGCCTTTGCCCCCGGGGGGTGGCTGCGCACCGGCGACCAGGCCCGCCGCGACGCCGACGGCTTCTTCTACGTCGCCGGCAGGCGTAAGGACATGCTCATCAGCGGCGGTGTCAACGTCTACCCGGCGGAGATCGAAGCGGTGCTGGTCCGCCACCCCGGAGTCGAGGACTCGGCGGTGGTGGGGGTGCCGGATTCTCGCTGGGGGGAGGCGGGGATCGCCTTCGTGGTCCGCCGCGCCGGCGGCGACGGGACGGAGGAGGTCGATGCAAATGCCCTAGCGGCGTTCCTGGGGGAACACCTGGCCCGTTACAAGATTCCTAAGGATTTCCGCTTCGTCGACGCCTTGCCCCGCACGCCCTACGGCAAGGTGGTGAAGGGGCAGCTGAGGGACGCCTACGTGGAAGAACACAGGGAAGGGGCCGCCGATGACGGTTGAGGGCCTGGGGCACCGGCTTCTGGGGGAACGGGGGGACGTGGTCCTGTTGCTCAACGGCGGCATGATGACCTACGAAGCCTGGGATCCCGTCTCGTCGCCGCTGGGTGATCGCTTCCGCATCCTCGGCTGCGACCTGCGGGGGCAGCTTCGCTCCCCTGGGGGCGGACACGACGACCTTTCAGGGCACGTGGCCGACGTGGTGGGTCTCCTGAACACTTTGGACCTAGGGGTGGTCCACGTGCTGGGGACCTCCTTCGGCGGCGAGGTGGGGCTGCTGCTGGCGGCACGGCATCCGGAACGGGTCCAGAGTCTGGCGGCGGTGACCGCCGTCGACCGGACGCCCCCCGGCTTGGCCGAGGATTCGAGGCACCTGGCGCAGCTGGTGACGCGGGTGCTGGAGGGTGGGGAGCCCGGCCTGTTCCACGACGCCCTAGTGCGGGACGTCTACTCCGAGGCGTACCGGACGGCCCACGCGGCGGAACTGGCGGACCGCCGCCGCCGAGCGTTGCCGGACGCCTGGTATCGGGGCCTGTTGGGCATCCTCGCCAACGTCGAAGACTTCGACCTGACCCCCGATCTGGGGGCGATCGTCTGCCCCGCCCTGGTGGTCCACGCGGCGGCGGACGCGGTGATGCCGGCGGAGCGGGTCTGCGCCCTGGCTTCTGCTTTGGGCTGCGCCGAGCTGGCGGTCCATCCGACATCCGGCCACGCCCTGGTGGCGGAGGATCCGGGCTGGCTGGCGGACGTCTACCTCGACTTCCTGGGGCGCCGATGCGGATGAGCCCCCGAGATCCCGAACCGGAAGGAATCCCATGGACCCGAGCCTGGTTGCCAGCTGGACCCTGATCGCCCTCTACGTCGTCGCCATCGTCGCCCTCGTGGTGCGGGGCGCCCGTGGGAACCGCAGCGTGGAGGACTACGCCGTCGGATCCTTGGCCTTTTCGCCGGTGGCCGTGGGGCTCGCCCTGGCTGCCTCCACCACCAGCGCCGCCACCTTCATCATCAACCCGGGGCTGGTGGCCTACTTCGGCCTCTCGGCGGTCTTTGGCCTCTGCGTGGTCCTGCCGATCGCCATGGGGGTCTCGCTGGTGGTGATGACCCACGGCTTCCGAAAATACGGCAAGTCGATCCAGGCCCTGACCCTGTCCCAGTGGGTGGGGCAGCGCTACGGCAGCCGCGGATTCTCCCTCTTCTTCGCGGTCCTCTCCCTCCTGCTGGTGACCTTCATCGTGATGATCCTGGTGGGTCTGACGAAGGTGATCGCCGCGTCCCTGGGGCTGCCGGAGCCGGCGGTTCTGGTGGCGGTGACCCTGTTCTCCTTTGGATACATGATGTTCGGCGGCGCCAACTCCATGGTCTACACCAACACCCTGCAGGCCCTGGTGATGATCGCGGTGGCGGTGATCCTGCTGGCATCCGGTGCCCGGCACTTCGAAGGGGGGGCGGTGGCCTTCGTCGAGCGGCTGGGGGCCATAGACCCGAACCTGACCACCCTCTTCAACCCCGCCAGCCCCCTGTTCCGGGACGCCTTCGAGGTGGTGTTCTGCACCCTCGTGGTGGGGGTGGCGATCGTCTGCCAGCCCCACATCATCACCAAGTCCTTGCTCCTGGACGGGGAGCGGGACGTCCGCCGCTACCTGGTGACCGGCGTCGTGGTGCAGACCCTCTTCTTCTTCGTGGTGGTGGTGGGTCTCTACGCTCGGCTGGAGTTTCCGGACCTGACGACCGCGGAGGGGCTAGCCATTCCCCCCGACAGCGTCACATCCACGTACCTGGTGACCCAGTTCCCTTGGTTCGTGGCGGTGGTGGTCTTCCTCGGCCTGATGGCGGCGGGGATGTCGACCCTCGAGGGGCTCATTCAATCGCTGTCGATCATTGTCTCCAACGATCTGATCGCCAACGTCCATGGGGCGGTCACCGGACGCAGCCTGGGGGCCGCTGCGCGGGTCCGGCTCCATCGCGGCGTCATCGTCGCCCTGGCGGCGGTCTCCCTGGGGCTGGCGTACCGGCAGCTGATCGAGCCGAACCTGAGTGTGATCATCTTCGCCCAGCTCGGGGTCTACGCCTACTTCGCCGCCGCCTTCGTGCCGGTGCTCTTCGGCACGTTCCTCGAAGACACCCCCAAGATCGCCGCCGTGTCCGCCGCCGTCGTCGCCGTGGCGGTGCACTTCGGTATTTACTTCACCGGTCAGCACTACAGCTCGTACTTCGCCGACGTATCGGTGAAGAACCCGGGGATCTCCACCGCCGTCGGCATCGTCGCCGCGACGGTGGTGGGTGGGGTTCTCTACGGCCTCAGGCGAAGGTCAGCGTGAGGACCATGATGGCGAAGAAGGCGACCGCACTGACGGCGATGATGATGGCCCAGTTGGTGTAGTAGACGACGTGGGGCGTCGCGTCGACGATGGCCCGGTACCGGGGCGTCATCACCCGCCGGCCCTTGGCGGTGTGCAGGATGTAGAGGACGTAGAGGCCGAAGAGGGTTCCGAAGGGAACCGACAGCAGAGCGACGCAGGCCAATAGCGAAGCGCCGATCACCGCCCAGCCCTGGAGGCGCCGCAGGCCCCAGCCGACACCTGCGTTGGCGAGCAGAAGGGCCAGCCCGATGGGGAGAGAGTGGAATTCGAAGTTGGAGGGATGGGACGTTCCGAGCGGGAGCGTCGCTTCGGCGATCGCCAGGGCGTAGAGGAGGGCGACGAGGAAGAAGACGCTGCCGGCGGACCGGATCGACGCTTCGTGACTCAGCAGCTCCCGGCGGATCCCTTCCGCATCGGCGGGGACCGGCACGACGGGGGCGCCGCCGGGAGATCCTGCGGCGGCGGCCGTGGCTCCGGTGGACCGGACGTCGCCAACATCAATCCGATGGCCGAAGGCGGCAAATGGGGTGTCAGCCGGGGGGCAATCGAGCATAGAAAGAGATCCTCCTGTCGTGGGCGAATGGGCAAGGTATCAGCCGTTGGTTCTATCTACGCCCCAAGTCGACTTCCTATTCGCAGACCTGCAAGGGTAAACACGATAGGCGCCACCCTTGCTGCTGTCACGTGTCCTCAGCTCAAGGCATAGAAGAAGGCGGCAACGATCGCGATGACGATCACTGCCAACAGGACCAGAATCCAAACGGGGGTCCGGTATCGGATGTGCGGAGTCTGGGCGACGATCGCTCGATACTCGGGGGAAAGGACCATCTTTCCCTTTTTGGAGTGGATCAGGTAGAGGAAGTAGGCGCTGATCAGGGTACCGATGGGGATCCCCAGCAAGCCCAGGGCGAGAAGGACGGTCGTCACGAGGACGACTTTGTTGTCCAGAGACCGCAGGCCCTTTCCGATCCACCGGTAGAGGAGGGCGAGCAGGAAGGTGATCGCGGTCGTCCCGATCAGGGCGGCGAAGCTCTCCCCGGAGTCCGAAGGGGAGCGCAGCTGGACTATCGCTTGGATCACGAAGACCAGGCAAGAGAGCCCGAGCATGATCGCCCCAAAATAGTAGAGGGAACCGATGGACCGAATCGACGCTTCGTGCTTCAGATACTGATGCCGGATCGCCTCCGCGTCGGGGCTCGAGTTGGGATCGGCGCCGGAGGGCGCCAGCCGGGCGGTGGGCGGTGCATAGGGGTTGATCGGATCCTGGGAGCTGTGGGTATCGCTCACGGTGGTGGTTCCTTTCCGAAGTGAGATCCAAGAGGGGTGCCTTGAAAGGATAGATCTTACATCAGATCGGAAATGCCGGTCGGAAAGATCGCCTTGAAAGTTTTTACAGCGGTTTGGGGGCGGTTGGCTACACGCCGAAGAGGACGAGGGAAACGATCGCGAGGACGATCACGGTCAGCTGGACCAGGACCCACGTTGGGGTCTGGTGCTGGATGTGTGGGGCTGCGCGACGAAGTCTCGGTACCCGTGGGGAAAGACCTTCTCCCCTCTTGGGGAGTGGAGAGGGTGGAGGGTGTGGGCGCCGATCGGCATCCCGAAGGGGGACTTCGGCAGGACGGGCTAAGGGATGGGGAGGAAGACCATCCCCAGAAAAAGAGCGACGAAGAGGACGTAGAGCCAGACCTTGGGCTTGGGATGGAGATCGGGGGTGTGGGCGACCACCGCCGCATACTCGGCGCTCAGCACGGTGCGGGTCCTGCGGTCGTAGAGGACGTAGAGCACGATGAGGTTGAGCAGGGTGCCGAGGGGCACCGCCAGGAGGCCGAAGGCGCTGAGCACCAGGGCGGGGGTTCGTACCTGGGGCTGGAAGCGCAGCAGGCCGCGGCCCAGCCACAGGTAGAGGGCGGCGAGGCCGAGGGACACCGCCGCGGAGGTCAGAAAGGGGAGGACAGCCACACCGTCTGTGACGGCCATCCAGGTGACGATGGCGGTCACCGTCAGCAGCGCGGTGGCCCCGAACGCGAAGAACACGTGACCGGTGGCCCGCACCGAGGCTTCGTGATTCCTCAGCTCCAGCCGACGCGGCTCCGCATCTTCCGGCGCCTGTGCGGTGTTGGGGCCGACCCGGATGGGCGAGCGCGGAGGGGCGTAGGGGTTCGCCTCGGCGGCCCCCTCAGCCCCAGGATCCTGGGGTATGTTCGGCGGGTCGCCGGGGTTGGGGATCTGAGGGTCGAGTACGATGCTGCGCCCTTCCCCGCTATCGCGAAGCCTCGGCCTTGGCTTCTTCCTTGGGCTCGGGGCCCACCAGGCGGAGGCGGGTGAGGTGCTCGGCGTCCTTCACCAGCAGGCCGTCCGCCAGCCACGCGGGCTCCGCCCACACCTCGGTGGGGGCGATCTCGTAGCGCTGGACCTCCTCCAGGGCGTCCTTGCCCCAGCGCATCACCTTCAGCTCGGCGCCGGTGTTGGCCACCAGAAGCCACGGACCCGCCATGGTGAGGACGGCGTTCTGTCCGCCTCGGCCCTCGTCTTCCCAGATCACATCGCCGGTGGCGGGGTCGAGGGCGAAGAGCTGGCCCTTTCGACGGTCGGAGAAGCCGTAGACCCGGCCCCCGTCGGTCACCGGCGAGGCCATGCGCTGGGTCAGCTCCTTGTTGTGCCAGAGATCCTCCACCTTCCAGCCCTCGGCGGTCTTCTTCGGCCACAGGGCCAGGGTGCCGTTCTCGAAGTCGGAGATCAGCAGGCGTTCACCGACCATGATGGGCATGACGATGTTCTCCCGCCACTTGTCGGGGTATGCACGCCGCCAGAGGAGGGTACCGTCCTTGGGATGGAAGCTCAGCAGATCGGTGGTGGCGAAGGTCACCACCTGGGGCTGCCCCTCGATCACCAGCAGTTGGGGGGAAGCGTAGCCGGGCCCCTGCCCGTCCCAGCCCCAGTGTTCCTTTCCGGTGCGCAGGTCGGCGGCGAAGAAGCGGCCCCCCCGGTCGTCCCCGAGGTGGACGTAGATCGTGCCGTCCACCACCAGCGGAGAGAAGGCGGAGCCGCAGAAGGTCTCCGCGATGTCGGAACGGTCGGAGTAGTCGCGGGTCCACAGAACCTTGCCGGTGTCGACGTCGTGGCAGGAGAAGCGGGCGTCGACGCCGAGGAAGCAAACGACGCCGTCGGTCACCACCGGGGTCGAACGGGGCCCTTTGCCGAATTTCATCGCCGCCTGGTGGGCCTTGTAGGGGGTGGGGAAGCCGTGGCGCCAAAGGACCTTGCCGGACGCCGCGTCGAGGGCCATGGCGATCTCGTCGTCCCCCTGGCGGGCCATGAGGTAGATGCGGTCGCCGGCGATCACCGGCGACGCTTGGCCTTCGCCCACCTTGACCCGCCAGATCTGTTCCGGCGCCTCGGGCCAGGCTTTGGGCGCTTCGAACATGGGGGCCTGGCCGTCGCGGTCCGGGCCCCGGAACTGGGCCCAGTCGCCCTGGGCGGCGGTGGCCGCGAAGAACAGGCCGGCGGCGAGGATCGAGATGGGCAAGCTCGAGGTGCGGTGGCGAGATGATCGGGATCGTTGCATGGAGAACTCCTCGGAGTGGGTCGCGTGTGGCCGGTGAGGGGCAGCCTGGGGCGTCGGGTCGCCGTGGGTGTCCCCTAGGGTACCGGCTGTCGAGGCGTCTCGGCGGCGCCGTCGTAGAACACCGCCAGCCAGAGGGTGATTTGATCGGGGTCGGTCCAGGCGACGCGGTGGCGCCGATGGGGGGAGATGTCGATCCAGTCCCCGGGCCGCAGCTCCACCACCTCGTCGGGGTCCCTCAGCTCCAGGCGGGCGGCGCCGCGCACCAGCAGGACCCACTCCCCCTCCCCTTGGTCGTACCAGAAGTCCGGCGGCGAGGACTGGCCGTGGGAGAGGATCCGCTCGATCCGGGTCGAGCCCCGGCGCAGGAGGTCGTCGAACCGCTCGTCCTCCAGTGTCGACGGCAGGTTTGCGAAGAGCTGGCCCTGGGAGGTCATGGTGTGGGACGACCTGTGTGCCCCTTCGGCGGCTGGGCTCCGGCGCGGTGGGACGATTTGGCCCCTACGGAGGGGAAGAGGCCGGCCGACGACGGGGAGATTGGGGATTCCATCACCAAAGTCTAGTAGACTCAAAACAATCTTCAGGAGTTCCAATGCATTCCATCCCTCCGCTCGGTGCGGCCCCGGGGTCGCCCGGCAAGCCCCTGGCCTTCCCGGTTCCCTTGTCCCTCCGTACGATTGGCGCCCCCTGGGTGGCCCTCCCCCTGATGATGCTGCCTCTGCTGTTCCTCGGTGGACCGCCTCCGGCTTCGGCCCAGCCGTCCGCCGTCCCCAGAGGGGTCAGCGCCCCCCCCGGCAACCCGGACGCCTGCTCCGGGGGAGTCGTGTTGGACGACGGGACCGTCGAGACCGGCTACGGCTGGGTGCCCAGCGTGGTGGAGGGCGAGTACGTCCAGGAGTTCCAGCGGGCGGACTTCGATTCAGGCGTCGTGGCGGAGGTCTGCGTCTGCTGGCTGCGGACGGACTTCAGTGATGGCCCCGACATCGAGTTCGACCTCGTCTTCTACAGTCTAGGGGAAAAGGGCATGCCGCTCCTGGAGCCCTTCGCCTCGGTCCCCGCCAGCGCCTCCGTACCCGACACCGGGGTGGAGAACGGTCAACTGGTGAGCGTCGACGTCGGCCGCGTCGACCTTCCGTTGGGACCGGTCTACATGGGTGTCCGCTGGGACGCCTCGGTGGGGCGATTCTTCTTCCTCTGCGCCGACCACACCGACGCCAACCCCGTGACCACCAATGTCTTCTTCAAAGACGAGCAGTCCGAGGGTTGGAGCAATGTCCTGGAGTCCACCGACCCCATTTTCCGGGATCACAGGGCGGCCTTCATACGGGCCGTGGGGGCGGAGCTGGAAGCCGTCGACATCCCCGCCCTGCCGGTGGACGGCTTGATCTTGCTGGCGATCTTTCTGGCGGGGGTGGGGCTGGTCTGGCTCAGCCGTCGGCGGACCGACTGACGCTCACGGTCCGTCGGCCCGGCCGCCGGCGGGAGCGGACTCAGGCGGTCAGCGCATCTACCTTCGCGGCGAACGCGAAGTCTTTGTCCGAGATACCGCCGACATCGTGGGTCGTCAGCTCGATGGTGACGCGGTTGTAGACGTTGAACCACTCGGGGTGGTGCTGCTGGGCCTCGGCCACGAGCGCCGCCCGGGTCATGAATCCGAAGGCTTCGACGAAGTCGGCGAACTGCAGCTTCTTGTGGAGCTTGCCGGATTCCAGGCTCCAGCCGTCGAGGGCGGCGAGACGCTCGTCAATTTCCTGGGGAGTCAGTTTCCGTGCTGGCATCATGGACCTCGCTGAGGATTCGGGCAGGTTGGTGGCGCCGGTGGGCGGGGAACCCCGATTCAGACGATCGGGGGCAGACCGGGGACGCTAGCAGATTCGACGGGGACTCGTCCGGGAACGTAGAAAGGGGTATGGACACTAAGAGTCGCCGCCGTCCGCGGATCGCCGTGCCCTACGGTTTTCACACCGCCTGTCTATCCCTCGCCGAAGTTCGCTCGACGGGGTGGGTCCCCAAGCTGCTGCCCCCGACGCTGCTAGCCCTCGTTCTGCTCGCCGGGCTGGCGTCGTCGCCCCCCGCCGCCGGTCAGGTCGAAGGACCGCCGGAGCTCGGCGCTGGGACCGAGCTGCGGACCGAGCTGCGGGTCGAGGTCGCCGACGTCGAGGACGCCTGGCTGGAGGTGATGTCCCTGCAGCCCCGCGGCTCCGCCTCTGCCGACCCGTCTCCCCCCTTCGTGGCTCTGGTCGGAGACCGCAGCTCCGTCGACGCGGAGCTGCGGCTCACCCCCGAGCTCCCCGGAGGCCCGGCCATGGTCTGTGCCGGCGCGGCCGGAATGGCGGTGGGCTGCGAGCGGGTCTACCTCCACGTCGGGGATGGTTCCCGCCTACCGCCGCCGGAGGCGGCGGACCTCGTGATCGACGTCTCCTTCACCGGCGGCGTCAGCGTGACCGGACGCTACCTCCTCGGCGGCGTCGCGGTCCCCGGGGCACAGGTGGCGGTGTTTCCAGCGGACCTGAATGCCGAAGTGGCCTATACGCTGCCCCTCGGCTGGCGGGTTTCTTCCACCGGCGATAGCGCTGGGGGAGGTCGCCTG
The DNA here is from genome assembly GCA_038748685.1 of Acidobacteriota bacterium. GTDB lineage: Bacteria > Acidobacteriota > Thermoanaerobaculia > Multivoradales > J023 > JAUIJL01. The sequence continues at coordinate 34,323 of JBCDIS010000015.1, forward strand.
GTCCGCACCGCGGAGACCGACGGTGACGGACGCTTTCTCGTGCCCCCCCTGGTCGGCGGTCGCTATGTTCTCGAAACCGTCTTGCCATCGGGTCGGGTGCATCGGAGCCCACCGTTCGAGGTTCCGGTCGTCGAACCGAATCTGGACTCTGGCCCGGACGAAACCCCGGCCCAGGGCACAGGCAGTTCCCCGGGCGGCGGTCCCGACGGCGAAGGGGCTGGCGTCGTTTCCTCCTCGCCCGCGGAAGGCACCGCCGCCCCTGGTAGCGATCCGGACAAAGCGGCTCCCCCGGAGGGAGCCTCCGAGCTTGAGCGGGAGGGTGCCGTGGACCTCGGGGACTTCGAGGTTGCCGAAGGACTGGCGGTGCGGTTCGTCGTCCGCGATCCGTTCGGCGATCCGATCGAAGGGGCCGTCGTCTCCGGTCGCCAGGGGTCGACGGTCCACACCCTGGCGACCTACGAAGCGCGGACCAACGCCGAAGGGGACGCGGCCCTCGCGGGGTTCACCGTCGGCTCGCCGGTCCGCCTGACCTGCGGCGCTGAGGGGTATGGGACGATCTCCACCGACTACGAGCTGGTGCCGGTGGAGGTGGACTGCGAGCTGGCCCCGCTGGCGTCGATCCGCGGCGAGCTCGCCGGCGTTGGGGGCGACGTCCCCCCGGGGGCGGCGCTGTCCCTCTATTCCCGTGCCGAGGACCCTCTGCCCGACGTTGATGTACCCGGCGATGGAGCGGGCGTCGAGGGCTCTCCAGCCGCGGTCGTCCGTCCCGTCGAGGGAGGGGATTTCGTGCTCGCCGGGGTGGAGCCCGGAAGCTACCGCTTGGTGGCGGTGGCCCCCGGCCACGCCGCTGAGGTGCTGGACCTTTCGCTGCTGGCGGGGGAAGCACGGGACCTCGGGGTCCTTGTGCTGTCCGCCGGACGGCGGGTGGTCCTACGGGCCGTCGACGCCGCCACCGACGGGCCGGTGGCCGGTGCGGCGGTGCGCTCCCTGTCGCCCCCGTCGGCGGCGGATACCGTCACCGACGGCGACGGGGAGGCGTCGATCCACGCCACCGGGGTGGCCGCCACCTACTCGGTGTCGGCGGAGGGATACGTCGAAGAGACCGTGGCGCTGGCGACGGATGCCCTGGACGACCTGGAGGTGCGGCTCCGCCGGGCCGGCTGGGTACGGGTGCTGGTCCGTGACGGCTCCGGGCCCTGCGCCGGCTGCCGGCTCCGACTGGTGCCGGGGGGCGATGAGCTGACCACCGACGCCCGCGGGGAGGCCCTGTCGCCCCCCCTGGCCCCCGGCAACTACAAGGTGCTCCGACCCCGCTTCGAGCACCTGGGTTCGGTGGTGGTGGAGCAGCGGGCCGCTGAGATTCGCTGGGCCCGGGTGCGGGAGGACGACATCACGACGGTGGTCTTCGACGACCGTGACGGCTCGGTCCACGTGCGATTCGAGCCTTCCCTGGCGACCGCCTTCGGCGATGACCGGGTCTCCCTGATGGCCTGGACCCCCTCCCGCTCTCAGCGGGTGGAGCCGGAAGCCGAAGGTGGGTTCAGGATCCAGCGCCGACGGGGGGAAGAGCTGGCCCTCTTCGCCGTGGTGTGGGACGCGGAGGCCGGCGCCGAGACCCGGGTCCGCCAGTTCGTGATCCCGTCCAGCTGGTCCGGCTCCGAGTTGACGGTGCCGGTGGCTTCGGCGCAGATCCAAGGCAGATTCCGCGGCTTCGGCGGCGATGAAACCTTCGGCGCCCAGAGACTTCGCCTGTGGGATTTCCATGACCGATCCGTCGTCGCCGAGCTGCACAGTCGCCCCGACGGCTCTTTCCACGTCCCCCATCTCCCACCGGGAACCTACTCCCTCTACTTCGGTGGATGGAACGTTCAGTTGGTGAGCGTTTCCCAACGCCAATCCCTCGATCTGGGCACCGTGTTCATACCGGTGCCGGCGGTACCACCCGCCCCTGACCCTTGAGCATTTGGAGGCAACCGTGAGTTATACCCGTTCGTCCCGTCCGAAGGTCCCGACTCCCTTGGTCCTCGGCCCCGCCGAGCTCCGCATCCCCGCGGTCCTCGTCGCCGCAGCGCTCTCGGCGTCGATCTTGCTGCTCCCCGCCGCTCCGGCGGGGGCCGCGGACGACGTCGAAGCTTCGGCCGCCGCCCCGGCCCAGGACGCGGCGACGTGGCCCCAGTGGCGGGGCCCCAGCCGGGACGGGAAGGTCCCGGGGAACGATTGGCCGACGGATCTCAAGGGGCTCGAGCAGGTCTGGCGGCTGGGGGATCTGGGACCTAGCTACTCGGGTCCGATCGTCACCGCCGACACGGTGTTCACCACCGAGACCATCGACAAGACCTACGAGAAGGTTACCGCCTACGACCGGGCCACCGGTGAGTTGCGCTGGCAGAAGCAGTGGCCTGGGGCGATGAAGGTGCCCTTCTTCGCCGCCGCCAACGGCAGCTGGATCCGTTCGACCCCGGTGTGGGACGACGAGACGGGGACCCTCTTTGTCGGCGGGATCCGCGAAGTGGTGGTGGCCCTCGACGGAGCCACGGGGAAGGAGCTCTGGCGGGTGGACTTCCCCAAGTCCTTCGAGTCCGCCATGCCCCCCTTCGGATTCGTTTGCTCGCCTATGGTGACGGGGGATCACCTTTACGTGGAAGCGGGGGAGTCCATGTTCAAGCTCGACAAGCGGACCGGTGAAACGGTCTGGCGGGCGGGCCCTTTCACCGATGGTGAAATGGGGGAGACGGGCTCATTTTCCTCGCCGGTCCTCGCCACCGTCGCGGGTCGAGAGCAGCTGCTGGTGCAGAGCCGCACCCACCTACGGGGCCTCGACCCCGCCGACGGCGGGGTGCTGTGGGCCCAGGAAGTGCCCAGCTTCCGGGGTATGAACATCCTGACACCGGCCCCCTGGGGGGACGGCATCTTCACCAGCACCTATAAGAACGCTTCCTACTTCTTCCGTGTCGAGCCCACCTCCGACCCGGCGAAGCCCTTCGCGGTCGAGCTGGCGTGGCAGAGCAAGCCCCAGGCGTACATGTCGTCACCGGTGCTGCTGGACGGCGCCGCGTACCTCCACCTCGGCAACGGCCGGTTGACCGCCCTCGATCTCGCCAACGGCGAGCAGCACTGGACGTCCAAGCCCTTCGGCAAATACTGGTCGATGGCGGTGCAGGGGAACCGCATCCTCGCCCTCGACAACGGCGGCGAGCTGATCTTGATCGAGGCGGACCCCGCCGAGCTGAAGATCCTCGACCGCCGCAGCATCGCCGATGCCGAGACCTGGGCCCACGTCGCCGTTTCGGGCGACGAAGTGGTGGTCCGGGAGCTCCACGGCCTTTCGGTCTGGCGCTGGGGGACGACCCCCGAAGGATGATTCCCGAAGGGGCGGAGAGGCGGCTCAGTCGTCCTTCTTGCGCCGGGTAGCGACGGCGGTGGCGACCCGGGTGGCCCACCGCCGGACGCTGAATCGGCGGCCGATGCCCCCCCGCCGGCGGGCGAAGGTGGATAGCCCCGCCGCCAGCCCCAGCTCGTTGAGCACCGACTCCGTGTGCTCGCCTAGCCCTGGAAAGGCGTCGTCCCCCCGGGGGCGCTCGCCGTCCAGCTTGGCGGGGTAGCCGAGGCGGAGGGTGCCGTCGCCGGCGGCCTGGATCATCCCCCGATGTTGGACCTGGGGGTGGGACAGGGACTCGGCGGCGGACAGCACCGGCTCGGCGGGGATGTCGTGCTCCGCCATCAGCGCGGCCCACTCGTCGCGGGTCCGGCCACGGACGAGGTCCGCCACCTCACGGCGCACAGCCGGGTCTGAGCTGAACTGTTTGAGGATGAGGTCCTTGCGGCCGACGGCGTCGCAGAAGGCGCGCCAAAACTTGGGCTCCAGGGGCGCCAGGGCGAGGGAGCCATCGTCGCGGGTACGGTAGAGGTCGTAGCAGGGAAGGGCGCCGGTGAGGTAGAGGGGTTCCCCCACCGCCTTCGGGCCGTCGGCCTCGGCGGCCCAGCCGGTGAGCGCGGCGTGTCCGGCGGCGTCGAGGAGGGCCTGGTCGATCCAGCAGCCGTCCCCGGTCCGTTCACGGCGCAGCAGGGCGGCGCTCACGGCGTTGGTGGCGCTCCAGGCGCCGACGAGGTCCGCCACCTGCACCGCCGGCATGCCGCCGCCCCCCGCCAGGCTGCCGGCGATGGCCTGGTACGAGAGGTCGTGGCCGGCCCGCAGCGCGTGGGGACCCCCCTGCCCCCACCCGGTCACCGAGCAGATCACCAAGGACGGAAACAGTCGTCGCAGCTCTTCCTGGGCCAGGCCGAGGCGCTGGAGGACGCCGGGCCGAAAGCTCTCCACCAGGACATCCGCCGACATCAGGAGGTTCTCCACCACCTCCCGGGCGGTGGGTTTCTTGAGATCGAGGGCCAGGCTGTCGTGCCCTGACAGGAGGAGAGCGGCGAGGGACGAGACCTCCCCCACCAGGGGCGGGGCTTGGCGGGACGGGTCGCCGAGCTTGGGCTCCTCGACCTTGATCACCCGGGCGCCCAGGTCCGCCAGCAGGCGCCCCACCAGGGGCCCTGGCAGATGGCGGGACAGGTCCACCACCACCGTCCCCTCGAGGGGGCGGTGGGGGGGGATCTCCGAGCCCGGATCCTCCGCGGCGTCGCGGGCTCGGTCCGGCTCGGCGTCCGGCGCCGACCAGTCGGCGGCGCTGGGGGAGGGTGCGTCGGGGCTGTCCATCACCGGGTCGTCAGCGCTCCAGCACCATGGCGCAGCCGTTGCCTCCGGCGGCGCAAACGGTCACCATGCCGAGGCCGAGGCCGCGACGCTTGAGCTCCGAAAGCGCCTGGATCACCACCCGGCCGCCGGTAGCGCCGAAGGGGTGGCCGATGGCGATGGAGCCGCCGTTGACGTTGAAGCGGTCGAGGTCGACCTCGCCGACCGCCTTGGAACGCCCGAGCTCGTCCTTGGCGAACTTTTTCGACGCCAGGGCCTTCATGTTGGAGAGGATCTGGGCGGCGAAGGCCTCGTGCATCTCCACGAGGTCGATGTCCCCTAGGGTTACGCCGGCGCGGTCCAGGGCCTGGGGGGCGGCGTAGGCCGGTCCCTGCAGCAGCTGGGTGGCGGGGTCGATGGCGGCGTAGGCATAGGACCGTAGGTAGCCGAGGGGTTCGTAGCCGAGGGCCTTCGCCTTCTTCTCACTCATCAGGATCACCGCTGACGCGCCGTCCGTGAGGGGGCTGGAATTGCCGGCGGTGAGGGTGCCCCAGGCCCGATCGAAGACGGGCCGCAGGTTGCCGAGGGCCTCCATGGACGAGTCGGCACGAATGCCGGTGTCCTCCGTCACCGCCGTGCCGTAGCGGGGCTGGGGGAAGGTGGGGACGATCTGCTCGGCGAAATGGCCGGCGGCGGTGGCGGCGGCGGCGGCGCGGTGGGAATGGAGTGCGATCTCGTCCTGGGAGCGCCTAGAGATGGCGTTCTCCTTGGCCATCTTCTCGCACGATTGCCCCATGGTCTCGCCGGTGGCGTACTCGGCGATGGCGGGGGCTACGGGGGCCAGGTCCTTGGGGCTTAGCTTGGCCAGGGTGGAGATCCGCGCGCCGACGGACTTCGCCTTCGACAGCTCGATGAAGCGCTGGGAAGCGCTGCGGCTGTAGGTGATCGGGACGGTCGACAGGGATTCGGCTCCGCCGGCGAGGACGACGTCCGCCTGGCCCGCGAGGATCGCCTCGGCCCCCTGGGTGATGGCGCGGTTGGAGGACGCGCAGGCCAGGTTGACGGTGGTGCCGGGGATCGACTCGGGGAGGGACGTGCGCAGCACCACTTCGCGGCCGAGGTTTGGGGCGTAGAGGGCCGGCACCACGACGCCGAAGATCGACAGGTCGATCTCATGCGGATCGAGGGCCAAACGCCGTACCAGCTCGGAGGCGGGCACGCTGGCGAGGTCCACGACGTCCATGTCGTTGAACTGGGCGCCGGCCTTCACGAAGGGGGTCCGGCAGCCGTCGACGATAGCGATACGGCCCCCCGAGCTCTTCAGGGCGTGCTTCCTACGCTTGGCGATGGCGGGGGAGTGGCCGGCGCCGCGGGTCCATACCGAATCGGGCCGGTCGCGGATCTCTTCGAGGGTGGCGGGCAGGGATCCGCTCTGGGCTGTGCTCTCCGGCGCGTCGGCATTCGGTGCGTCGTGGGCCATGGTGGTCTCCTAGCTCTGGCTGGGTCTGGATCGTACGAAGTCTAGCAATCACCATTATGACGCATTACGGCATTTTTTGCCGCAACTTGACCTAGGCACCCTCCGCCGAAGAGCCCGGAGGCTCGGGGAACGGCACCTCCGGCACGCCGAAGCGGGTTTCTGAGGCGGTCGCGGAGGGCCCGTCCTCACTGACGACCGTCACCACGGCGACGAGTCGGCTCTGTTTGCTTGCCCTTCGGTCCCAATCCCGAGCGAGGTCCTCGAAGTCGTCCCCCCGCGCCACCAGGTGGGTGGGGCGGACCCACAGGACGGTGGCGGCGAAGGCGTCCTTCTGGGGCTCCAGCACCCAGGCGGCGTCGGCGCTTAGGGTCCAGGCGGCCAGGGCCTGGAGCCGCGCGGCCCCGAGGTCGGCCCCCGACATCAGGATCGGCCGGGCGCCGGCGGGGGGAGGTAGCGTGTCGGTGAGGGCCTCAGCGGCGGCCACGGACCCCGCGGGGAGGACGGACCGGAGGGGGGCGCCGTCGTCGCGGAACCAGAGTCGGCTTTCGGTCCCCTCGATCGCCGTGACCGGCTCCAGGGGCTCGGCCTCCCATCGGTCGAGGTTCGAACGGGCCGCCGGCGGAGTGAAGACCTCGACGCCTGAGGCGGGATCCACGGCCTCCGCCTCCAGTCCCGCCGTTGCCGCCGATAGGGTCGCCACGAGGGCGTCAGGGAGGGGCCGCGGGTCGACGGCGACCCGCGGCGTCTGGAGTCCCTGGGCCCGCATGTCCTCGGCCCAGTCGCGAAGAGCCTTCGCAGATCGAGCGACCTGGTCGGCGACCTGACGATAGGAAAGCCAGCGCCAGTCGAGGCCCCGCCGGAAGAAGAGCCAGGGGTGTTCAGGTGCCGCGGCGGCCCGCTCGATCAGGAGCTGGACTGGGGAAGCTCCGTCGGCAGTGGGCGCCGCCCCTTTGGAAGGCATCCCCGGCGCCGCGGTCAGGCCCCTGCGGCCTCTTGCATGGCGGCGGAGATCTTCTCTTCGATGACGGCCCGCATCATGCTGGCGGGGGGCCTGAGGGTGGCCGTGCCGACGAGCTTGCCGGCTTCGACCCGAATGGATCCCTGGGCGCCCGGTCCGGACAGCTCAAGGGCTCCGTCGGCCCAGCTTTGCTTCAGTAGGCCGCCGGGGAATTGCTTCTTGAGGGCCGCCTCCAGGTGGGGCCGGATCTCGTCCATCGAAGACTTCGCGGTTTCGAATTCGATCTTCAGCTCGCTCATGCGCGGAAGGTATCACACGGGTTGACGGCCGCGGGGACGGGCGCCATCGGCGGAGTCGGTGGAGGGCGTCAGCCGGCGACGGCGAGCATGATGGACGCCACCGCCCCCCCGAGGAGGAGCCCGCTCAGCACCTCCGCCGGCCGATGGCGCCTGAGGACCAGCCTCGATCCGCCGACGAGACACGCGAAGGCGATCAGCACCGCTGCGGCCCACCTGGAAAGGGGTAGAAAGCCAATACCGACGAAGGCGGCGAAAGCGCTGTGCACCGACACCTTGAGCCGCAGATTGATCAGCGCCGCCACCACCACCAGCAGCAATCCGAAGCCGAGGCCCACCAAGAGCTGCTTCGGCGCGCCGGAGCCGTAGAAGTAGCCGAGCAACCCCACGCCGAGGATGAGGGCGAAGCCGTAGATCGGCGCCCGGCGCTCCCGAGCCGAGACGTCGAAATTACCCCCGCCGCTGCGGACCTCCCGTCCCAGGTAGACCAGCAAGGGCACGATGGCCCCTAGCAGCACCACCGCTGCCACAGTCAGGGCGTCACGGAGGGGCAGGACGGCGGCCGCCCCCGCCAAGGCGTAGGCGACGATCAGGACAAAGGGGTGGCCGACGATGGAGATCCATCGGGCGACGTGATGCGCGGTCGACGGCGGCTGGGGCCCATCGCCGGACGGTGTCACGCTATGGGATCGGGCCACGTGCGACCCCATGAATCCGACCCGCAATCGCGCCCAGGGCCGCCGGGCGGGGGGTCACTGCGACGTTTGCCAGGGAAGCTCGACGGCCGACGACCGCTCGCCGGAGCCCGGCCAGGCCACCCGTAGACCCTCGTTCCCCGTCTCCAGCACCTTCGGGCGCACCGTCATGTTGGCGTCCACCGTCGCCGAGCGGACAGGCAGGCCCCGGTCGTCGAGCTCGGTGATCACCCAGCCCCGGGGGATCACCTGGCGGTGGACCACCAGCCGCTCGTCGGTCCGGGCGAAGGCGGGGATCACGGACCCCTTGCCGCCGAAGCGCTGAGCTTCGCCCCAGCCGTCGCCGTCGAACCGGGCGGCGTGGAGGCGGTAATCGTTGCCGTCATAGCCGCTCCACACCACCAGGGCGCCCCCCGAAGGCAGGGTGCGCAGCGACGGCGTGACGTCCGGTACCGCGTTTTGGGTCACCGGACTAGGGGCGGACCAGGCGGTGCCGTCGAACCGGCTCCACACGATCTCGTCGTCCTTGCCGTCGTGGGCGGCCCAGACCGCCAGCCACTCACCGTTGTCGAGGACGCCGGCCTGCAGGGCCACCTGGCTGCCGTCCCCCGCGGGGGCGACGGTCAGCGGTGCCGACCAGCCGTTGCCGGACCAGGCCGAAGCGCGGACCGCCAGGGTGTCGTGGGAAGCCCCTTCGAGCCACACCATCCCTTCGAGACCCCCCTCCGCCACCAGGGGGGTGGGCTGGAGCGCCATCCCACCTTCGAGGGTCGGCGCGGGCAGCGGGGTGATGTCGTTCCCCGTACCGCGGGTCAGGGTCAGGCTGGCTCCGCCGTCGTCCGCCGTCGCTTCCGCGAACCACCAGTCGGCGCCGCGGCTGACATAGGAGCCCCAGGCGTCGTCCGCCAGCACCGCTTCGGGCGGGGCGGCGAAGAGGGTTCCGGAGGTCAGCAGGGGCAGGGCAAGAAGGGCGCTGAGGATCTTGCCTGGACGGGATGTCAGGTGGGAGCCTGAACGGTGGGACGGCAGGGGGAGGGCAGCTCGTTTCATGCTGCGATCCTATGGAAGGCCCCGGGGGCTGTCAACGCGGGGGCCATTGACCTATGATCACGTCCATGCGTGCCGCCATCCTCGCCGTAGGTTCCGAGCTCTTGGGGACCCGCCGTCTCGACACCAACTCCCTACGCCTGACCGAGATTCTCGAACGGTTCGGCATCGACCTGATCGGCAAGGCCGTCGTGGGGGACGATGTCCGCCGCATCGCCGACCAGATGGCGCGGCTCCTGGCCAGCGCGGACCTCGTGCTGGTGACCGGCGGCCTGGGCCCCACCGCCGACGATTGCACCCGCGCCGCCGCTGCCTTGGCCTGCGGCGGGCGCCCGGTCACGGTGGACGAGGGTATCGTCGACCACATCCGGGGTCTGTTCGCCAGCTTCGGGCGCACCATGCCGGAGGTCAACCGCCGTCAGGCGGAGGTGATCGAAGGGGCCGAGGTGCTCGACAACCGTCGGGGCACGGCTCCGGGCCAGCGCCTCGACCATGGCGGGTCGACGCTGTTCCTCTTCCCCGGCGTGCCCCGCGAGTTGGAGCCGATGATCCGGCACCACCTGGTTCCCTTCATCGTGGAGCAGCTCGGCGGAGTAGAGGGGGAGATCCCGGGCCTGGAACGGCGCATGCTCAAGGTGGCGTCGCTGCCGGAGTCGGAGGTGGAGGAGCGGATCGCCCCGGTGTACGAGCGGTATGGCCGGGAGGCCATCGCGGTGCTGGCGTCCCCCGGAGAGATCAAGGTCTACGCCTCGGCACGGGGGCTGGCGGACGAGCGGACGGCCCGGCTGGGGCCGATGATCGAAGACCTGCGCCGTGCCATCGGCACCGCGGTGTTCACCGAGGACGAAGACGAGACCCTCGAAGCCCGGGTCGGCGCGCTGCTGTCCGAGGCGGGGCTGACGCTGGTCACCGCCGAGTCCTGCACCGGAGGGCTCATCGGCGAGCGGATGACCCGGGTGCCGGGGTCCAGCGGCTGGTACCTCGGGGGAGCGGTGACCTACACCAACGCCCTCAAGCATCAGCTGCTGGGGGTGCCGAACGGGCTCTTCGAGGAGCACGGCGCCGTCAGCGAGCCGGTGGCCCGGGCCATGGCGGCGGGGGCGAAGGAACGCCTCGGCGCCGACATGGCGGTGGCGGTCACCGGGGTCGCCGGACCCGGGGGCGGGACGGAAACCAAGCCGGTGGGGCTGGTCCACCTGGCGGTGGCGGGTCCGGGGGACGGGGACGTTCTCCATAGGCGGGCCCAATTCCCCGGCGATCGGGAGCGGGTCCGCTCGATGACCGGGCAGCTGGCCCTCGAACTGGTGAGGCGCCGTCTCCTCGAATCTCCTCGGTCGCCATCGACCCTGAACTGACTTTCCCGATATTCCATTGTCGCCACGCCGTTCCACCGCCGCCGACCCGGTCTCGAGCCGATCGACGGGGAACCGTGGCCTATTTCAGCCCCGTCTTTGGCCCTCGACGGGGTACGCTAGGCGGACTCGCGGCGGAGGACGGCGGCGTCGCCCATCGCCGGTCTGGGGCCACCGGCCCATTGCCCAGAAGGGATGGACATGAAGAAGCTCGGCGTCATCGGTGCGGGTTCTTGGGGGACGGCATTGGCCGTCCATCTGGCGGAGGGCGCCCTTGGCCAGGAGGCCGGTTTCGAAACCGTGCTGTGGGCACGCCGGCCGGAGCTGGCGGCGGAGATCCAAGGGGCCCGTGAGAACGCCAGCTACCTGCCGGGGGTGCGCTTCCCCGATAACCTGCGGGCCACGGGGGAGCTCCGGGACCTGGTCTACGCCGACGCCGTCCTGGTGGTGGTGCCGTCCCACGGCTTCCGCGACGCCGTCCGGCAGTTTCTGCGCGAGGTTCCGGCGGACTCCCCTCCGAAGGTGATGATTTCAGCGACGAAGGGGGTCGAGACCGACACCCTGGCGAGGATGAGCCAGGTGACCTTCGAGGAGGCTCTGGCGGCGGATCGGGAAGTGCGGTTCGCCGTCCTCGCCGGCCCGAGCTTCGCCGCCGAGCTGGCCCGCGGTATCCCCACCGCCGCGGTTGTGGCTTCCGAGGACGACGACCTCGCCACCCGCCTGCGGCACCGCCTCGCCAGCCCCACCTTCCGCCTGTACTCCACCACCGACGTCGTCGGGGTCGAGCTCGGGGGCACGAGCAAGAACGTCATCGCCATCGCCGCCGGCGTGGTGGCCGGCCTGGGTCTCGGGCACAACACCCTGGCGGCCCTTCTGACCCGGGGTCTGCACGAGATCACCCGACTGGGCATCGCCTACGGTGGACAGTCGAGGACCATGGCGGGCCTCGCCGGCATGGGGGATCTTGTGCTCACCTGTACCGGCGGCCTGTCGCGGAACCGGCAGCTCGGGGTCGACCTGGCCCAGGGCAAGACCCTCGAAGAGATTTCCGGCGCCACCTCCATGGTGGCCGAGGGGGTCCGCAACTCCCTCGCCATCTCCCGCCTCGCCGAACGCAAGGGGGTCGAGATGCCGATCACGGAACAGATGGTCCGGGTCCTCTACCACGGCAAGGACACCCGGCAGGCGGTGGAGGAGCTGATGACCCGGGAGCTGCGCCCCGAGGCCGAGCTCTGACATCGCTCCGACCCGCCCGCTACGACCCATCCGCCCTGGGGGCCACACAGCCGCCGACGGTCCACACCTTTCCTTCCCACCACCCCGCATCCGACGCCCGCCCGGAGTCCACCTCCGGTCGGCGTCCCTGAACCCTACGGAAACCTGAAGGCCCATGCGACACCAGACCCTCCTGATCCTCGATTTCGGCAGCCAGTTCACCCAGCTCATCGCCCGCCGGGTGCGGGAGAACCGGGTCTACTGTGAGGTACACCCCGGAACCCTGGACCTCGAAGACATCCGCGCCAAGGAGCCCACCGCCATCGTCCTCTCCGGCGGCCCCAGCAGCGTCTACGACGAGGGGGCACCCCAGGTCGACCCCGGGGTCTTCGACCTCGGCGTTCCGGTCCTCGCCATCTGCTACGGCATGCAGCTTCTGGCCCATCACCTCGGCGGCAAGGTGGAGCTGGCTGCGGAGCGGGAGTACGGGCGGGCGGAGGTGGAGGTGAAGAACCCCGGAACCCTCTTCGCCGGATTGGGGACCCGGGAGACGGTATGGATGAGCCACGGCGACCACGTGACCGAACCGCCCCCCGGCTTCGTGACCTGCGCCGCCACCGAGAACGCGCCGGTGGTGGCTCTAGAGAACGCCGAGCGCAGGATCTACGGCATTCAGTTTCACCCCGAGGTCTCCCACACCGTCTCCGGCGGCGAGATGCTGCGCAACTTCCTGCACGCCGCGGGCTTTTCGGGGGACTGGCTGATGTCCTCGTTCCTCGACGACGCGGTGAGCTCCATCCGGGAGCAGGTGGGTAACCGCCGGGTCCTCTGCGCCCTCTCCGGCGGCGTCGACTCGTCGGTCATGGCGGCCCTGGTGAAGCGGGCGGTGGGGGATCAGCTGACTGCCCTCTTCGTCGACAATGGCGTCCTTCGCCTCCACGAACGGCAGCAGGTGGAGCATTCCCTCCGCGACGGCCTGGGCCTGCCGATCCAGGTGGTGGACGCCCGGGACCGCTTCCTCGACGCGCTGGCGGGGACCACCGACCCGGAGACCAAGCGGCGGACCATCGGCCACGTCTTCATCGATGTGTTCGAACAGGCCGCCGGGGAGCTCGAGGGCATCGAGCTCCTCGCCCAGGGAACCCTCTACCCGGACGTCATCGAGTCGATGTCGGTCAAGGGTCCTTCGGCGGTGATCAAGTCCCACCACAACGTCGGCGGACTGCCGGAGCGTCTAGGCTTCGACCTGGTGGAGCCCCTCCGCTACCTGTTCAAAGACGAGGTCCGTCAGCTGGGCAGGGAGCTGGGGATCCCCGAAGAGCTGATTCGGCGGCACCCGTTCCCGGGTCCGGGCCTGGCGGTGCGGATCCTCGGCGAGGTCACCCGGGAGCGGGTCGCCATGCTCCAGCGGGCCGATCACATCTTCATCGAGGAGCTCAAGGAAAGCGGTCAGTACCACCGGGTGAGCCAGGCGGGGGCAGTGCTGCTGCCGGTGAAGAGCGTCGGGGTGATGGGGGACGAGCGGACCTACGAGCAGGTCGTGGCCCTGCGCAGCGTCGACACGGAGGACTTCATGACCGCCGATTGGAGCCACCTGCCCTACGAGCTTCTGGGCCGGGTCTCGAACCGGATCGTCAACGAGGTTTCCGGCATCAACCGGGTGGTTTTCGACGTCACCAGCAAGCCGCCGGGCACGATCGAGTGGGAGTGAACGGCGTCCGCGATCGGCGTCCCTAGGCCGATGCCCCGGCGGACGGGGGGCGGTCTTCACCAGGTCTGACTATGCTAGGCTCGTGCAGGCGTTTTGTTCTTTTCCTCCAAGATCTTCGCCCCTCGCTGGACGACCCCGTAGGTCGATGACGCACGGGGCCGGCCGCCCAACCGCAGGGATTCTTGAACGTCCCACCCTGCGGGCCGGGGGCCCGAAGCCGGATAGGGTCTCCCCGAGACCCGCGACTACGGAGATTCCTGCATGCTTAGCTCGCATTCCCCGCGCACGGCCCTCGGATGGGTGGCCGTCGTTCTGGCTGTCTTCTCGACATTCCCCGGCGCGGCCTGGGCCGGCGGTGTTCCCGATCCGGGCACCGGCCCCCTGGTGATCGACGGCGGTGACGCGGACACCCTGCCGGACAACGAGAATCAGCTCCTCGGCGTCCTCGGCTCACGCCGCGGCTTCGGTTTCGGCGACTATGTGTCCGACGCCATCAGTGGGTTGCAAAGCACCCTCGGCTCCGGCACCGGCTATGATTTCTTCATCGAAATCCCCCCCGGCCAGACCACCCTCACGGTGGAGATTTTCGACGCCGACACCGGCGCCGGAGACCTTGCCGGTACCGAAGAGCACGATCAGCTGGACTCCGCCGGCAGCGGCTACAGCATTTCCACCGTCTTCGAGCTGGTGGACCCGGCGGGCGCGTCGATCGCGTCCGTCACCCTTCCGGCGCAGGACTGTGACCCGGTCACCGTCGGGAACCAGACGTTCTGCAACGACGCCTGGTCCGATCTTGGAGCCTTCACGGTCGCGAACCCCGCCCCCGGGCACTGGCGTTTCCGGGTCGCGACCCCCGATTCCGGCTCGGACCTGGACGACAACAATTCCTTCGGCATCCGCGCCCACGACGGCGACGCCACCGCCGGGGGGACCGAGTACCACGTGTACGCCGAGAGCTACGTCGGCATCGGCCAGGTCTTCGCCCCGTCCGGCGGCCCGTTCCCCGGCTTCAGCCGGACCCACGACTTCTACCCGGACATCGTCGGTTTCTGCGAGTTCGACTCGAACGACTGGGACACCGACGCCAGCGGCGATGAATCCACCACCTTCACGCCCCCCCGTCCCCCCGCGGGGACGCCCGCCACCTTCTCCCCGGTGCCGGGCAGCGACAACGCCCAGTGGGGGCAGAACACCGTCACCGGCTTCAGCGCGGCCGACGATGCCACCAACTACGGTCTGTGGAACCTTCGCTGGGTCGTGGGGGGCTTCAACTTCATCACCTATTGGATCGGCGACGGAGACCCCGCCACCGCCGATCCGGCTTTGCCGCCGTCGTCTCCGGGCAACGGCGCGGAGCCCAACCAGCTCCAGGAGCCCGGCTCGGTACGGCTCTACTTTCCGGCCGACGGCAGCCGCTTCTTCGGTGAGCGGGGCGGTCCGGATGATGTCGTCATCGCCCCGGTCCGGCCTTGGGCCGGGCAGTCCTGGGCCCTTCTCGCGGGGGAACCGCCGCTGACGGTGGGCCTCACGAGTCGGGTTCGGGTGACGGTCACCGTCGCCAACCCCTCGGCCCTGCCGATTCAATTTTCCGCCGCCACCGGCGGCGCCAACGTGGTCACCGCCCAGGTGCCCACCAACGGCGGCCAGACCGCCTACGTCGCCGGCTCCGCGACGATCACCGGCGGCAGCTCGACCGCCACCGCGGAGGCGGGGGCGGGCCCTTGGGATCTGACCTTCGCCCCGGGGGTCGTCGCCGCCGGGACCACCGCGACCCTGACCTATGACATCGACGTCACGCCGACGTCCGTGACCCCGCCGGATCTCTTCTTCACCGGCATCGGCTCCGCCGCCACCTCCGGCTCCTACGTCGACGGCACCTGCGCCGACGCCGCCGGGGGTACCTCCACCTGCGCCTCCGCCGCCCTGCCCCGTGCGACCCGCTCCTTCGGGGGACTCTGTGAGCTCACCGCCGAGGTCTCGAATCTCGGAGTTCCGGCCCTGACGATCACCAAGACCGCCTCCGCCGTCACCGCGGCGGCGGGATTCCCCGGGGAGTTCCAGACCACCTTCACGGTCACCGCCGCCAACTCCGGCAGCACCGACCTGGTGAACGTGCAGGTGGTGGACGACCTCACCGCCACCTTCCCGCCCCCCGCCACCTTCACGGTGACCGCGGGACCGGCGGCGACCGGCACCCTAAGCGCCAACGGTGGCTACGACGGGTCCGGCGACGATGACCTGTTGACGTCTGGATCGAGCACCCTGCCCTTCGGCGCCTCCGAGACCATCACCTTCACCGTTCGCTTCGACCCCAACGGGCTCCCCGGCAATCCCTTCGTCAATACGGCGAACGGCAGCGCCCAGAGCCCCACCGGAGCCGGCGTCACCGACTCCGACACCGCCAACGTGGTGGTGCCGGAAGCCCCGGGCATCAACATCGTCAAGACCGCTTCGGCCCTAGCCGACATCGGTGGCGGCCAGTTCCAGACCGTCTTCACCCTCGTGGTGTCGAACACCGGCGACGTCGACCTGTCGAACGTGCAGGTGACCGACGACGTCACCGTCTCCTTCCCGCCGCCGGTGACGGTGGACGCCGCCAGCCTGCTGTGCACCGCCGGCAGCTGCGGCACCCTGACCCTCGACTACGCCGGCCCGGTGGATACGACCCTGCTGGACGCCGCCGCCAGCTCGCTGGCGGTCGGCGCGACGGCCACCCTCGAGCTGACGGTCACCATCACCCCCAACGGCGACGGCGGTCCCTTCGTCAACAACGCCATCGCCACCGGCCAGAGCCCCCAGGGCGGGTCGGTTCAGGACGACGACTCCGCCACGGTGTCCGTCAGCGAGGCGCCGGCCATCACCGTCGTCAAGACCGTGGACGGCGCCGTGGTGGACAACGGCGACGGTACGTTCACCGCGCCCTACCTGGTGACGGTGACCAACACCGGCGACGTCGAGCTGTCGAACGTGCAGGTGGTGGACGACCTGACCCTGACCTTCCCGGCCCCGGCTTCCGTGACGACGGTGACGACGCCGGTGGCCACGGGCACGTTCAACGCCAACGCCGGCTACGACGGCGATGCCGACACCGATCTCCTGGTGGCGGCCACCAGCACCCTGGCGTCGTCGGCGTCGGCCACCATCGCCTTCAGCGTCACCTTCGATCCCGCCGGCAATACGGGTCCGTTCACCAACACCGCCGACGGCTCCGGGGATAGCCCCCTCGGCGTGACGGTGCAGGACTCCGACACCGCCGACGTCTCGGTGACCCTGGGGACGCCGGTGATCGGCGTCGCCAAGGCCGCCTCCGCGGCGGTGGACAACGGAGACGGGACCTGGGACGTGTCGATCTCGATTGTGGTGGAGAACCTCGGCGGGTTGGACCTCACCGACGTGCAGGTCACCGACGACCTCGCCGCCACCTTCCCGGCCCCGGCGTCCGTCGTGTCCGTCACCGCTCCGGTGGCCGGGATCTCCTCGGGGACCGGCGCCCTGACCGCCAATCCTGCCTACGATGGGGTCGTCGACACCAACCTTCTAGTGGCTGCGACCAGCACCCTCGACATCGGGGCGGTGGGTGAGATCACCTTCGACATCACCTTCGATCCGGGGACCCTGACCCAATTCCTCAACTCGGCGGTGGCCACCGGGGACAGCTCCGGTGGAACCACCACCGACACGTCGGACGACGGTACGGATCCGGACCCCGACGGGGACGGCAACCCCGACGAGGACGGGGAGAACGATCCGACCCCCATCGAGATTGGGCTGGATCCCCTCGAGATCCCCACCCTCGGCGGCTGGGGCCTCCTGGCGCTGGTCGGCATGCTGGCGGGCCTCGGTGCCCGGCGGCTTCGGCAGCGCCGGATCTGAACCCGGGGCTCACCCGGTATGCGACGCCCCCGCCTGCGCGGGGGCGTCTTCGCGTCTACGGCGTGTCGGTGGCCGCTTCGCCGTCGCCGAACGGCTCTGCCTAGGGGCCGGTGGTCAGCTCGAAGACCCCGCGGACGAAGGTGGAGTCGCTGAGCCAGCCTCGGGTCGGTATGGTGGACGCCGGCCGGGGTGGGTAGGCACCGTCGCCGAGGTTGGGAAGGCGGTAGAGCTGACCTACGGTTTCGAGCCTCAGGGAGCCGTCCGCGGGGATATCCACCCCTAGCTCGATGCCCTCCGGCCGCGGCGCGACGAACGAGACTCGGACTCGGTTCTGGTCCACCCCGTCGAGGGGCTGTCCGTCGACGGTGACCCGCCGTAGCCCTTGGTCGCACTCCAGAATCAAGACCGCCGCTTCGGCGGCGAAGGACCACCGCACCCGCAGGTCCAACCGTCGTCCGTCGGAGTCGGCCCGATCGCCGAGGACCTCGACCTCCGCCGGCCGGAGATCGGCAATAGGGGCGTCGCCGCGGAGCAGCTCCCACCGGCGCTGGGCCCAGGGTAGGGTGGTCGTGGTGGGGTTGTCCCCCAGCAGGCTCGCCGACCAGGGGCTGGCGTCGTCGCCGTACCATCCCGCCGTTTCGGCTTCGCCGTCGAGCACGTAGAAGAGGCGGCTGGGTACGGGATCGTCGGGGCCGTGGCCGGTCAGGCCGTGGACTCCTAGGAGCGTCACCAGGGCGATTCCCGCGAGCACCGCCGGCAGCCGGGCCGTCACCGGCGCCAGGGCCCCGAGGACCGGGGCCAGGGGGCCGCCGAGGGCGAGGAGGATCACCGTGGACGCGATCGGAACGGCGATCCGGCCGAGGGCGACGCCGAGCAGCGACAGCACCGGGGCCCAGAGGGCGATCGTCACCACCGCAACCAGGGCGCAGCAAATCCAAAACGGGCGGTCTCGGTGGGCGTCGGGGTCGTCAGCCTTCGCCCGCCGGGCCAGGGCCGCCGCAGGAATCGCGGCGAGGAGGGGAAGCGTCAGGAGGGAGCTGGCACCCGGCAACTCCGCCGCCACCCACAGTGACGACCCGGCCCAGACCAAAAGGGCCGCCATCGACGCCGGCCGCGCCCGATTCTCGCCGAGGCGGCGGTGGAAGAGGAGCCCCAGCGCGATGACCGTGAGGCAGGTGCACAGCAGCACGAGGGAGTGGGAGCTCATCCCCAGGAGCTCGTAGTCGTGGTGCGGGAAAAGGGAGCCGGCGGCGTAGGCGAAGATCAGCGCCACCGTCGCGATGAACCCGAGTTGCGCCAAGCCCCACGCCAGGGCGCCCCGCCGTCCGCCGGCGCCCCGCCTCGGGCCCACCCCCAGGAGGGCGAGGGTGCCGAAGAAGGCCAGGATAGCCAGGGGCTCTGCCCAGGCGACCGGATACGCGACCAGCCAACGGGAGCCGAGCAGGTTGAAATAGACCGCATCGTCCGCCGCCCGCCATCCTCCGTTGGGGGGATCTCCGAGGCGTCTCGCCAAACCGAGGGCGGCGTCCCCCAGGTCCTGCACGCTGCGCCTGGACAGGCGATCGAGGGAGTCCCGGGCGGAGTGGTAGCTGACGCCGGAGTGGATGAAGGCGAAGTTGAGGCCAGCGGCGCCGCGGTCCAGGAAGACGCTCAGGTCCGTATCGTTGGGCATGCGTCGGTAGACCTCCACGGAGTAGGAGGCCGCCAGGATCCGCGGCGTCGCGTCCCGAAGGGCTTGGATCAGGTGCCGGTTGCCGACGGAGGTCTCGAACATCATCCCGGGCCCGCCGGTGCCCCGGGCTTCGAGGTTCACCACCGCCCCAAGGTCCTGGGCCCAGGGATGGCGCTGGAAGGCCCGGGCGCCGAAAAGGCCGGACTCCTCGGCGTCGGTGAAGACGAGCAGAACGTCCCGCGGCGGTGGCTCATCCGCCAGCAAGGCCCTGGCGGACTCCAGGAGCACGGCGGTTCCGGAGCCGTCGTCGCCGGCGCCGGGGCTGTTGGGGACGCTGTCGTAATGGGCCACCAGGGCCACCGGATCGTCCGGCCGCTCCCCCGGGATCCGGGCCAGCACGTTCCGCACCCGGGCCACCCGCCAGCCGCCCCGGAAGGCGATGGTCTCCATCGCCTCCTGGACCTGCGGGCTCAAACCCAGGCCTTCGAGCTCCCGCAGCAGGTAGGCCAGCGTCGCGCCGTGGGCAGGGGACCCTGATGGCCTTGGCTCCCGGGCGATGGCTTCGAGGTGGACCCAGGCGCGGTGGACGGAGAACTGATCCGACGGCGGATCGACCGGGATCGTTCCCCAACCCGGGGCCAGGACGGCGATGACGGCGACGGCGGAGCAGAGGAGCAGGAGGAGAAGACGGCGCATGGCCCCCACAGTTTCGATCGTTCGAACGTCAGCGGATGGGTCGACGAAGTCAGGGGGCAGTCTACCCCGTCGAACGGGCAACACGGCCGCGGATCGGGCTGTGCTGGCCCGGTCCGCGACCCCCGGTTCACGGACCCTCGGAGGGGTCCGTCGACCGTCGACGACGACCGGGCGGAGGGCCGTGTCGGGCGGCGGCGCCGGTAGCACGGCGAAGACCGGAGCGCCAAAGCCCGGCATCATCGCGGGCCGCTGCGCTTCCGCGTTCGGTTCCTAGTCTCAGGCGGTGTCGAGCAAGACGGCGGCGCCTGTCCAGCTGGGGTCGACGAGGGGGCGTAGTCGGTCCACCGTCTCCTCGGAGAACCGCAGCTCGATGTCGTCGACTCCGCCGACCTCCAGGGCCAGGCCGGCGTGGTGGGAATCGGCGAACCTGTGGCCTTTCAGGTCCCCCCAGGGAATGACCACGGGCGGATGGAAGGGGCGCAGGTGGAAGGCCGGGCACAGGTACAGGCCCGAAGGGCCGGCACCGAGGTTCAGCACGCGGTGGAAGGCGAAATAGTTCAGGCTACCGGTCTGGAGCCGTAGCCGCTCGCCGTCAAAGTTTCCCCGAAGCCCGTGCCGTTTGGCGAGGCGACTCCAGCCGCTGCGGTCGGAGGCCATCTTGCACATGTAGATCAGCATGATGGCCACCGAGCTGAGAACGACGATGACACCGAATACGATGAGCTTGATCATGGTTTACTCCGCCCCGACGGTGGGAGTGTCGACTTCGGGGCGGGGGAATTTTACCAGCCCGCGTCGCTCCCGTGGATCCTTTCCGGCGGTTTCAGGGGCTTACGATCGGACCCGCGAGGCGATCCAGGGACGCCGCGGAGTCGTTCAGCACCCGCGTCTTCATCGATGCGACGTCCGCCGCCATCATGTCCATCGAACGACGGAACTCCGGCGCTTCTAGGATCGACTCGAAGGCAGGATGAACGAGGTCCCATCGATGGCCCCGGTGGCCTGCCCCTACCGCCCGCTCCAACCAGATCAGGGCGTCGTCGTTCCGGCCCTCCAGAGCGGCAGAGATCGCCAGGCGGAGGGGATGGCCGTACCAGTCGCTTCCCCGTTCGAGGGCGGCGGTGGCGTCTGCATCGATGCGGTCCAGGATCGCGTCCACCGGGGCCGTCGGGTCCGCCCTCAGTCGGGCCGCCGCCAGACCCAGCTCGGCCTCCGGCAGGCGCTCTTCGGTGGCCTCGATAGCGCGGGAGTAGTGCCGCTCGGCGACCCCGTACCGCCCCGCCGTCAGCTCCACGTCGCCGGCGGCGCGCCACAGCTCCGCCCACATCGGATAGGCCTGGGTCAGCCGGTCCAGGCGCCGTCGAGCGGAGCCGAAGTCCCCGGAACGTCCGTCCCGCAGGGCCAGATAGCGCAGTAGGTATCCGGTGAGGGGCTCGTCTTCGAGGACTCCTCGGGCGAGGCGCTCCGCCGAATCGTCGAGGCCGAGCTCGAAGAGGTAGATGGCGAGGGAACCTCGGCCGATCGGACGTTCGACATCCCGCAGCTGCAGCTGAACCGCCTGATCCCATCTCCCGAGATCGAAAGCGGTAGAGGCCGCGTTGTAGAGGGCTTCCTCGTAGGCGGGGTTGGACTCCAATGCGGCGAGATAGTAGTCGAGGGATTCCTGGTACCGCTCGCGGCTGTAGCTCACCAGTCCGAGGGCCTTGTGAGCTTCGGGCAGGCCCGGTTCCAGCGCCAGAGCCCGCCGAGCGCTGGTCTCCGCATCCTCCCGCCAACGGGCCGGGAAGCCGTAGCGGACGACCCGCATTGCGTAGGCGTTGGCCAGTCCTGAGTGGGCCAGCGCGTGGTCCGGGGCGCGGTCGATGGCCAACTGGAAGAGCTCGATCGCCTGTTCGTTGCCGAGGCGGCTCTGCCGACGGTAGTGGTCCCGGCCGTGGCGGTAGTGGACCTCGGCCTCGGCGTGCCCGGCGGACGCCGGAGCGTCGGATGCTGGGGGCATCTTGGTCCCCGCGGACCCGGATCCGATGCCGCCGCCGAGGAGGCCGGCGGCGCCGATGACGGCGAGCACGCCGAGGGCTCCGATCCCCAGTATGAGGGTGCGTCGGCGACCCGGCGCCTCCGATGGCTCGGGGCGGACCGTCGCGTCCCGGGCTGGCGGGTCTCCTGGATCGGTCCGGACGTCCTCAGGGGA
Source organism: Acidobacteriota bacterium (assembly GCA_038748685.1). Taxonomy (GTDB): domain Bacteria; phylum Acidobacteriota; class Thermoanaerobaculia; order Multivoradales; family J023; genus JAUIJL01. The sequence continues at coordinate 56,187 of JBCDIS010000015.1, forward strand.
GAGCTTCGGTGCCAGGGTGGCCACGAAGCGGTATCCGCCGGCGGGTACGGTCTCGATGTACCGCGGAGATCGCGCATCGTCTCCGAGGGTCCGGCGTAGCCGGGCGACGGCCCGGGTCAGCGCGTTGTCGGTCACATGAACGTCCGGCCAGGCGGCGTCGAGCAGGTCGGCCTTCGGAACCAGGCTGCCGTGGTGCTGCAGGAGGACCACGAGCACGTCGAACGCCCGCGGCTCGATGGCCACGGCCTCGCCGTTCCGGGTGAGGCGACGTTCTTTCGGGTCGACCACCCAGGTCTCGAACCGGTAAAGGGCGGGGGAGTGCATCGGAAAGCTGGGTCGAGGGTCGGGCGCAGGGGAGCGCGTCGAATCGTCACATCGGCGTCAGGACGCGTGGAAGCCCCGCGGGACAGCCTATGGGCCGAGTCTATCGGTCCCGTCCAACCATACGGAGAATGCAACCATGATTTCGATCGAGCAAGCCACCGTTACCGCCACCCCTATAGTCGTCGTGCTGGTGGTCTCCACCTTCCTTACTGTCCTTTCCGCGGACACCGTCGCGGCGGAGGACCGCGGATGCCGTCCGTCGGCGCCGGAAACCCTGCAGCTGTGGAATCGCACCGGCACCTCCTTGTCGGAGGACGCCGCGCACCTGATCTGCAGCGGGACGATCTCGGCCACCGGTGACGGTGCATGGCTATTCCTGACCCCCGGAACAACCGCTACAGTCCACGGCTCCGAGGGTGTGGTCTACGCCGTCGACGGCAGCAGCGTTGCTCTGCATGGGGAGGGCAACATCGTCTACGCAGCCACCGGCGCGGGGATTGTCGACTATGGGGACAACCGCATCGTCCGCTGCTCGGTGGCGTCCTCGGCGCTGCGTGCCCGCTGCCGCCGGGCCGCGGGCCACTATGATCCAACCGCCGACGGTGCCCGCGATGAGGACGACGATCTGCTTTCCGGCCTGAGGACGGCCACCGGCGCCCTGCAGGATCTGGCGCGGGGAGCCCAGAATGCTGCCGACGGAATGGTGGTGGAAGCGGAGTCGGACCCTGATCATCAGCTGATCGGGACCTGGGGGGTGGTCTCTGGAGAACTAGGGGACCAACCGGTGGCCACCCGCGGGAAGATCATCTTCTACCGGGACGGCAACGCGTTTCGGAACTTCGAGGTGGAGATCGAGGGATTCGCGGTGCCCCAGTTGGGGCCGTTCTCATGGCGAACCGAAGGCGAACGCATCGTGGTCCAGGAGGTCGGCGGCGATCCCTTAGTGTGGCGACGGTTGAAGGACGGATCGGATCGGCAGGTGATCTCCCTTTCCTTGGGGGACGGACAACGGGCTGTGTTGGAATTGGTTCGCCTGCGATAGCCACCTTCGGTGGAAGGGAGCCGGGAGTCCGGCGGGGCCCAGGGGAAAGGGCGCGAATTGATATATCGCAAATTGCTCATATATGATCCAGGTATCCCATCGACGTTCCCCTGGAGTCGCCGCCAACGCCGGCCCGTCCCCTTGGCCGGCTCGACCTGAAGAAGGACCTCGAACCGTCATGAGTGAATCCAGTAGAGCCCAAGCCCGCCGTAGCCCGTCGCCAGCCCCTGACCGCCCTCCGTCCAGCACCCCGAGGCGCTTCGCCCTATCGACTGCGGTTCTGGGGGTCGTCCTCCTGGTGGCGACCGCGGCGTCCGCACAGGATCGGGTGCTCTACGACGACGCCATCGCTCCGGGTTTCCAGAACTGGAGCTGGGCCGTCCACGACTTCGACAATCCGGCTCCGGTGGCCGCGGGCACGCGGTCGATACTCTTCGAGGCGGACGGCTGGACGGGGATCTACTTCCGTTCCGACACCACCCTCGATCTTGCGGATTGGAAAGCCATCGATGTCTCGATCCACGGCGGATCCGCGGGGGGGCAGCGGGTGCGCCTCCGGCTCCAGCTCGGTTCCGACGGGGTGGGGGACATCGCGTTGGCCCCGGCGCCCCAGGGGACCTGGGAAACAAGGCGTCTCGACCTCCGGGCCGCGGGCCTGGCGTTCGGGCCCTTCGACGGGATCATTTTCCAAGACGACTCCGGCTTGGACCAGCCCACCCTCTTCCTCGACGAGATCTCCCTCGTCGAGGACGACGGCCCGCCGCCGCCCCCCACCGGGGTGGAGGTGACGGTGGATCCGGAGGCGGACCGGCGCCCCATCGACCCGCGGATCTATGGCGTGGCCTTCGGTGACGCGGACCGGGTCGCCGAGGTCGGCTATCCGGTGCGGCGCTGGGGGGGCAACTCCGTGACCCGTTACAACTGGCGAACGGCGGTCCACAACACCGCCTTCGACTACTTCTTCCAGAACATCGTGGACGAGGTGGTGGATCCCAACCTCCTGCCGGAGGGGTCCAGCTCCGACATCTTTATCGACGAGACCCGGGCCGCCGGAGCCGAGGTGCTGATGACAGCGCCCACCATCGGGTGGACGCCGCTGGATCCGCGGGAGAAGAAGTGGGCCTTCTCGGTGAACGCCTACGGTCCCCAACTCGGCGACGAGTGCAGCTTCTACGCTCCGAACCCGCCCCCCTGGTGCACCGCGGACAGCGGCGACGGCACCTGTGACCCCGCCGTCAACACCACAGGCTTCTGCACGCCGGACGGCCTGATCGAGGGCAACGACCCCGGCGACACGTCCCAGCCCGTCGGCCCGAGCTACGTCGAGGATTGGGTACGCCACGTGGTGTCTCGGGTGGGTACCGCCGCCCAGGGCGGGGTGCGCTACTGGGCCCTCGACAACGAGCCCATGCTGTGGAATTCCACCCACCGCGACATCCGCACCACCCCCGTGACCTACGACGAGCTGTGGAGCCGTACCCTCGACTACTCCAGCGCCATCCGGGCCGCCGATCCGACGGCGGAGGTGCTAGGACCGGTGGTCTGGGGCTGGTGCGCCTACTTCACCTCGGCGGCGGACGTGGGGGACGGCAGCTGCGTCGACGGGCCGGACCGGCAGGCCCACGACGGATTACCGCTGCTCGAGTGGTACCTGCGGGAGATCTGCGCCGAAGAGGCGAGTACCGGCACCCGTCCGGTGGACTATTTGGACCTTCACTTCTACCCCCAAGGGGGCGTCGCCGGTCTCGCCGATTCGTCGAGTGAAGATCCGGCCACGGCGGCCCGTCGGCTGCGGGCGGTGCGGGAGCTCTGGGATCCGTCCTGGATCTCGGAGTCTTGGGTCGCCGAGCCCGTCTACCTCATCCCGCGGCTGCGGAGCTGGATCGATCAACGCTGCCCAGGGGTCGGCCTCGCCATCACCGAATACCGCTGGGGCGCCGACGACGGAGCCAGCAGCGCCCTCGCCCACGCCGAGGTCCTGGCCCTGTTCGGGCGCGAAGGGGTCGATCTGGCCACCCGCTGGGTCGCCCCGGATCCGGGCAGTAAGGTGGAGGACGCGTTCGAGCTCTTCCTCGACTACGACGGCGCCGGATCGTCGGTGGCGGGGGAGAGCGTCCGCGCCACCTCCGATGCGCCGGACGGATTGGGGACCTACGCCGTACGTGGCGACGGCGGCGAGCTGTGGGTTCTACTCATCAACCGCGACACCCAGCCCCTCGAAGCGGACGTGACGGTCCAAGGGGGTTTGGTGGCCGGGTCCGCACCGATCTATCGATTCGATTCTTCGAACCCGCTGGGTGCGGCGGGGACCGTCGCCGTCGGCGGAGCTTCGCCGTTCACCCTGGTTCTGCCGCCGCGCTCGGTATCCCTGGTGGCGGCGACGGGGATCGGGGGCGGAGAGATCTTCGCCGACGGCTTCGAGTCGGGCAACGCCTCGGCGTGGAGCTTCGTCTCCCCCTGAGTGGGAAGGGACCCTCCGACAGGATCGTCCAGACCCACGGTGCAGCCCAGGGGGTGAAGCAGGGGGTAGACTCTAGGAAATCTTCCGGCGATTCCTGGCCAGGGACGCCGTCGTCTTCGGGACGGCGGCGGTATCGAGGTCTGGGGAAGCCCTTCTCGGAGTGCCGCCGAACCTTGAGTAGCCTGCAATTCGTCACCCTGATCGCTTCGGTTCTCCACATCGGTGCGTGCGTCGTCGTCGGCGTCCGGCTTTTGGTCCTCGCCCGCCGCACGCGGGAGGTGCCCGAATTCCTGATGGGAACGAGCTTCGTGGCGGCGGGGGCCGCACTGTTCTTCTTCCTGGTGGCCCTGGGTCGGGAGCCTGGTTCCGAAGCGGCGGCGAACGCCGTATTCGGGGCCCGGGCGATGCTGGTGGTCAGCCTGGTGACGGTCCTGCTCCTGGCCTGGAGGGTCTTCCGCCCCGATGTCCTCTGGGCGCGGATCCTCGTCATCGGCGGGAGTCTGGTGCTGGTTAGCTACCCGTTTCTCGACGCTACTCCGGCCGAGGGGGACGTGGTTCATCCCGTCTACTGGCTGGTTCGATTCGGCCAGATCGTTCCCTACGCCTGGGCGGCCTCAGAGGCCTATCTCTACCAGCGGGACCTGCGTCGCCGGCAGCGCCTGGGCTTGGCGCCGGAGGGCCTCCTGGCGACCCAGGTGATGCTGTGGAGCGTCGGCCTGGGGGTTTCCGGACTCATCTACCTGTGGAACACCCTAGCGATCTGGACCCGGGTCCACCAAGGGTTGGCCCTGCCGGTGACGGTCGTAACCTCCATCCTCGGGCTGGTGGTGGCGGTCACCCTCTGGTTGGCGTTCTTCCCGCCCGCAAGCTGGCGGGGGGACGAGGGGGCCACCCCATGAGTGTCCCTACGGATCTGGTGAGCTGGGTCGCCGCGGGATTGGAGGACCGGACTTCCATGAACCTCGCGCAGAGTCGGGGGACGGTCCGCCTGGCGCTCAGACAGTCGGGGCTCGACCCGCGGGCGGTGACCGTGCCGGAGATGGAGGTCGTGCTGCGCCGGGTGATGCCCCGTGAGCTCGAAATCCGCGCCATCGCCGACGGGGACTCGATCTGTAGGGACCTGGCGTCTGGACTCGGCGCGGCGAACGTGGACACGCCGGCGCCGGGCAGGACCTCCCACGCCGATTCGGTCTTCCGCAGAATCTTCTCCTGAGACCGATCCTGTTCTCCTGAACCGGCGCGCCGCGGGCTGTCCTCAGCCGAAGAAGAGGTAGCAGACCAAGATCGCCGCCACGACGCCGGCGACGTCGGCGGCGAGGCCGCAGCCCACGGCGTGACGGGTCCGCCGGATTCCGACGGAGCCGAAGTATACCGCCAGGACGTAGAAGGTGGTCTCGGTGGAGCCCTGGATCGTGCTCACCAAGCGCCCGGCGAAGGAGTCGGCGCCGTGGGTCTCCATCGTTTCGAGCATCATGCCCCGGGCGCCGCTTCCGGAAAGGGGGCGCATGAGGGCGGTGGGCAGCCCGTCGACCCAGCGGCTGTCGACCCCGAAGGCCTCCACCCCGTACCGGACGGCGCCGAGGAAGAGGTCGAGGGCCCCGCTGGCCCGTAGGACTCCGATGGCCACCAGCATCGCCACCAGGTAGGGGATGATCTCGATGGCGACCTGGAAGCCTTCCTTCGCGCCGTCCACGAACGTCTCGTAGACGGGCTGTCGGCGCCACGCCGCCATCGCCACAAAGGCCACCATGACGAAGAAGATGGCGAAGTTGGATACCACCTTCGACTGCTGTTCCAGGACGTCCTGGGGCAGGCGGGAGACGTGCCAGACGATGCCCGCCACCAGCGCCCCCATGCCCCCCAGGTAGGCCAACACCACCGGGTCGAGGAGACGCAGCCGCTGAACCGTCGCGGTGACAGTCAGGCCCACCAGGGTGCTGAAGAACGTCGCCACCAGCAGCGGAATGAAGACGTCGGTGGGGTCGGCGGCCCCCATCTGCGTGCGGTAGACGAAGATCGTGATGGGGATCAGGGTCACAGCGGACGTGTTGATCACGAGGAAGAGGATCTGGTCGTCGCTGGCGGTGTCCTTGGTGGGGTTGAGGGTCTGGAGCTCCTTCATAGCCTTGAGCCCCAGGGGGGTGGCGGCGTTGTCGAGCCCGAGCATGTTGGCCGCCATGTTCATGACGATGGAACCGGTGGCGGGGTGGCCCTCCGGGATGCTGGGGAACAGGCGCCGCAGGAGGGGACCGAAGGCCCGGGCCAGGAGGTCGACGGCGCCGCCCTTTTCGCCCAGCCGCATGATGCCGAGCCATAGGCACATGACCCCGGTGAGCCCGAGGGCGATCTCGAAACCGGTCTTGGCGAGGTCGAAGGTGGCGGCCACCATCCGGGCCCAGACGTCGGCGTCGCCGAGGACGACCCAGCGGCCGAGGGCCACCGTGAAGGCGATGAAGAAGAACCCGCCCCAGATCTTGTTCAGCATCGCGCCGTGGCTCCGGGCGTCACGATTCCAGCACCGCGAGGGCGTTCAGCACCTGGGCTGCGACGCCGAAGGTGAGGCACGCCTCGTCGACGTCGAAGCGGTCGTGGTGGACGGAGTGGACGATGCCCCTCTCCTCGTTGCGGACCCCGAGGGAGAAGAAGGCGCCTGGGACGTGGGAGAGGTAGTAGCCGAAATCCTCCACCCCCATGTTGGGGCTCGGCCGAACCTTCACCTGCTCGGCCCCCACGAGGGCCTCCGCGTTGCGGCGCACCAGGTCCACCATCCTGTCGTCGTTGATCAGGGGGTCGTAGCCCCGCTCGATCTGGAGCTCGGCCTCCGCCCCCAGACTGGCGGCGACCCCCTCCGCCGTCTCCCGCAGCCGCCGGAGAACCGTCCCTCGGACCTCGGGATCGAGGGTGCGCACCGTGCCGGTGAGCTCTACGCGATTGGCGACGACGTTGTGGGCGGTGCCACCGCGGATCAGGCCGAGGCTGAGGACGGCGCTCTCCCGGGCGTCGACGTTGCGGCTGACGATGGTCTGGAGTGCGGTGATGACGTGGGCGGCGACGACGATGGCGTCCACCGTGCCGGCGGGGTAGGCGCCGTGCCCGGAGCGGCCGTGGATCGTCAAATGGACCGTGTCGGACGAGGCGTTGCGCTGGCCGTAGCGCACCTCGAAGCCCCCCACGTCAACGCTCGGCTCCACGTGCAGTCCGAAGACGGCGTCGACCTTGGGATTTTCGAGGACCCCGTCCGCGATCAGCAGCTGCGCCCCGCCGACGGTCTCCTCCGCCGGTTGGAACAGCAGCTTCACCGTCCCCGGCAGCTCGTCCCCCAGCGTCGCCAGCAGCCGGGCGGCCCCCAGCAGCACCGTGGTGTGGACGTCATGGCCGCAGGCGTGCATCTTGCCGGGAACCTTCGACCGGTAGGGCACATCCTTGGCGTCCTGGATCGGCAGGGCGTCCAGGTCCGCCCGCAGGGCCACCGTTCGATCCCCGGAACGTCCGCGTAGGACGCCGAGGATGCCGGTGCCGCCGATGCCGTCACGGTGCTCGATCCCCAGGTCGTCCAGCAGCTTCTGGACCCGGGCGCTGGTCCAGTGCTCTTCGAGACCCAGCTCCGGGTGCTGATGCAGCTCCCGTCGGATCTGAACCATCCAGGGCAAGATCCCGCGGGCTGCGTCGAGCACGTCCGCGGGGGTGGCTAGGGCCTTACGTTTCATGGCGTGTCCCATGGAGTCGTCGTAGGTCGGGTGTCATCGGGGGGCGTCGGTTTGGAGGAACCGGTCCGGCCAGAGGGCGCGGGCCACCGCCTCGCCTAGGTCGGCGAAGAAGGGGTCGGCCACCTGCTCGTACTCGTAGCGGTCGTCATTCAGGATTCCGTCCCGGTTGGTGTAGATCGTCGCGGCGAGGAAGAAACCGCGGCCGGTCTCGGTGTCGACCACGTAGGCGTTTTCGGTGCTGAAGCCGTAGGCCCGGCCGATCTTGTTGTAGATCCGTAGGCGGGATTTGGGCAGTACCCGCTCCAGACCGGGAAGCAGAAATTTGACCCATTGGTCCGTGTACTCGGTGGGGTCGTACACCGGGTTCTTGGATTCCCGGGGTAGCTGATACATGGGCTCCAGAAGCAGGGCCCCCTGGTCGTCGGTCAGCCCGAAGCCGGGACCGCCGAGGGCCCCTAGGTCCGGCCGCACCACCATCGCCAGGGCGCGCTGGAGGTCCCGTAGCGACATGCGGTTCTTGGTGGCGAAGTCCATGGGGCCGTCCACCCGCCGGGGCCCGCTGGCGCCGTGGGTCAGGTAGCCCCGTCCAACCCGGAGCCCCGGCACTGCCTTGGCGGTGGGGGGAGGCGGATCGACCCGTCGCGGCAGGGTGTGGACGAAGCCGTCCCCCGCGAGGTCGATGCGCGGTAGGCGAAGTTGCTCTTCAGGACTGCGGGCCTCGGAGAGTCGGTGGACGATGTGGGTGGACGGCAGCCCGGCTCGGTGCATGGACCGGTTGAGGGCCGCCGGTCCCACGAGCTCGTAGAGCCGATTGAAGGCGGTGTTGTCCGACACGAGGAACAGCTCCCGGATCTCTTGGCGGACGGTGATCCGTTGGCCGGAGCGGTTGTCGGGGTCGTGCCGCTCCAGGACCTCGTCGTCGAAGAGGGGATGAAACACCAAAGGGGTATCGGCGTCGACGGCGAGGCCGGTCTTCCGCCGGAGCCGCTCCAGCTCCTGGAGGGCCGCCACCGCCGCGCAAAGTTTGATGGTGCTGGCGGGGTAGGTGTACTCGGCGTCGGCTCGGAAGCCCTGCTGCACCAACCGAGGACCACCGGATCCCTCTTCGAGGGTCCCGAGGAGCACTTGGAGCCGAAGCGCCTCGGCGTCCTCCAGCAGGGGGGCGAGTCCGGGGTGGCCGCGGAGGATGGCGTCGAGGCTCGGCACCTGTGGATCTGGATCGGGCGGCGGGGTGACGGCCGCTGCGGTGGTGGCGGCGAAACACAGCAGCAACGCCCCGATCCGCCGGAAAGCCCTCACCTGGGGCTGGTCCCGTTTGAGCCTGGCCCTCGGCCCGCCAGCTCACGGGGGGCCCGTTCCGACTCGAAGAGCCGGGCCAGGGGCTGGCGCTCGCCGATTACAGTGGCGCGGTCGCCGTCCACCAGCACCTCCGCCGGACGGCCGTGGTCGTTGTAGTTCGAGGCCATCGAGATGCCGTAGGCCCCGGCTGAGAAGACCGCCAGCAGGTCCCCCTGCTGCACCTGCGGCAGGTCCCGGGCCCGGGCGAGGAAATCTCCGGTCTCACAGATGGGCCCCACCACGTCGGAGGTCACCAGCGGTGTCCCGACCGGCTGGGGCACCCGCGCCGACGGTTCATCGCCGGGTCCCGGGGTGACGGGCCAGATGAAGTGGAACGCCTGGTAGAGGGCGGGCCGGATCAGGGTTTGGATCCCGGCGTCCACCATCACGAAGCGCTTGCGGCGACCCTCCTTGAGGTGCTGAACCCGGGTCACCAGGACACCGGCGTTGGCGACGATCGACCGGCCTGGCTCCAGCACCACCCGCAGCCCCCGACGGGTGCGGGGCTCCAGGAGCGGCCGCAGGGCGGCGGCGTAGGCTTCAGGCTCGGGGGCCTCGCCGTCGACGTAGTTCATCGGCCAGCCGCCCCCGAGGTCGAGGACCGAAGGGCGATGGCCGGCGGCCTCCAGGCGATCCAGGAGGGCGCAGATCACTTTCACAGTTTCCACGTAGGGCTCGATCTCGCGGACCGGCGAGCCAATGTGGACGTGGAGACCCGCCAGCTCGACGGCGCCGTGGCCGGCGTAGGCGTCGAACAGGTCGGGGATACGGTCGGCGTAGATGCCGAACTTGTTCTCTTCGAGGCCCGTGGTGGTGAACTCGTGGGTCCGGGCGTCGACGTCCGGATTGACCCGGATACACGCCCGGGCTTTGGTATCCAGCTCCGCCGCAAGCTCGCCGATGCGGGCGAGCTCGCTCTCCGATTCGACGTTGAACAGGCCCACCGGCCCGCGGTCCGCGGGATCCGGCCGGCCGAAGCGCTCCGTGTCCCCCCGAAGCGGGCTGAAGCGGCCGTCGAGGGCGGCCCGGACCTCCGCCTCCGTCTTGCCGACGCCGGCGAATACGATCTCCGACATCGGAGTCCCCGCCAGCCAGGCCCGCTCCAACTCGCCACCGGAGACCACGTCCATACCGGCCCCGAGGCTCCGCAGTAGGCGGCACAGGTGGAGGTTCGGCGACGCCTTCACGGCGTAGTGGAGGTGGGCCCCCAGGGGCGCAAAGGCCCGCTGCATTCGCCGGAAGGAGCGCCGGATGGCGCCGGCGCTGTAGACGTAGGTTGGGGTCCCGAGGGCTTGGGCCAGGTCTTCGACGTCGACCCCCTCGACCTGGAGACGGCCACCCTTGTAGCCGAATCCGTAGAGGCCCAAGCCCTGGTCGAGGTAGCCCCGGTCGCGGGGCCCGGGGTCTTCGCGGAGGTGTTCCTCCGCCGCTGCTGTCGCGGTTCCAGTGGCGTCCATGGCGGGACTCTACCGCATGTGGCGGACCCCGGCTGCGCCTACGGGACGGAGGCGCAGCGGCCGATCTAGAGGAGCCCACGGGGCTCAGAATCGCCAGCCGATCCCGACGAGAAGGTCCAGGGGTTCGTAGTCGGCGATCACCCTGCCATCCCCCTCTTCCGCCTCCATCGTGATGTCGGAGGCGCTGAGCCAACGGCCCTGGAGGTCGAGGAGGAATTTTTCCCCGAGCCGCCACCGCAGGCCCACCATCCCCTGCACGCCGAAATCGTCGGTCTCGAAGGAGATTTCCTCGCCGCCCCGCTCGAAGTCGACGTCAACCTCTTGGATCCAGCCGAGTCCGGCACCGACGTAGGGGCGCAGGCGATCGTCGTCGTCGCCGAAAAGGTAGTAGACGCTGCCGGACAGCACCACCGAAGCGTAGTTGCCGTCCTCGAAGGTTTCTCCGTCGGCGAAGACGGCGCGGTCGAAGTCGCTCGTCCGGTAGAGGTATTCGCCCTCCACCACCCAGCGGGGGGACAGGTGGGCGCCGAAGGCCAGGCCGCTGGCGAAGCCGGTGCCGTAGTCGGCCTCGGCGTCCCCCACGAAGCGGGGATCGTCGACCGCGAGGCTGCCGCCGTCGTCGAGGTTACCGGCTCCGAAGACCGCTTTGAGGTACCGGTCGTCGGCGCCGGCCGAAGGGCCAAGGAGAAGGGCCCCGGAGAGGGCGAGGGCGGCGGAGAAGGGTGGGATCTTGAATGCGTGCATGGTCAGTCTCCTGGCTCGTGGTTGGTGCGTACGACCGGAGCTTCGCCCTGCAAAATGGCTTTGGATCGGGCCTCTGCACGGACGGTTGGATCCCTGCACGAACGGTTCGGAACGGCCCGAACGGCACCAGGCCTGTCACTAGGGTGGGTCTGGCGCGGCGCATCGAGGGCCGAAGCCTGGAAGCACACCGAACCGGCGATATCGCCGATCCGGGCCGGCCCCTTGGGTTCCTAGCAAGCTCAGGATCTGGCCGGGGAGACCTCGCCCGATAGCTGGCTGGCGAGCCAGGAGCGCGCGAGTCTTTGCTGGCGCTCGACAGTGCTGATGGAGGTTTCCAGTACGCCTGCGATCTGCTCGTTGCTCATGCCGGCGAAGTAGCGCATCTCCAGGATTTGGACCTTTCTGGGGTCGAACCTCCCAAGGTCGGAGAGGGCATCGTCGAGGGCCAGCAAGTCGCCGGGGCGCGCCATGGGCAGGTCGATGTCGAGCAGGGGCCGAGGCGATTCTCCTGCGCCCCGCTTGGCCGCGATGTTGTGCCGCGCCATGTCGACCAGCACGTTCCGCATCAAGCGGGCGATCAGGCCGAAGAAGTGATTGCGACCTTCCCAGTCGACCTCCAGGTCGACCAGCCTCAGATAGGCCTCGTGGACCAACTCTGTCGTCTGGATCTGGCCTTGTCGCCGCTCGTCGCGCATGTAGCGGCGTGCGATGTGCCGGAGCTGTCCATAGACAACCTCCATGAGCTCTTCGCCGGCGTCATGGTCGCCGCGGTGCCACGCCATCAGCAGAGCAGTGATTTCGGACGACGATCGAGTCGTCACCAAAGCAGCAGTTTTTTCTCCCAAAGGGGACAACCTCAGTGAATGCAGAATCCGGCTGAACGGTCACGGAGACCGATCAGCGTGTTGCCTGGCACTGCGCCAGCTGCTTTTGAACAATAGCGGCTCGGGGAGCCTAGCAGAGTGGGGCAGTCGCCGCCGTCAGACTGCGTCTGAATCGACCATCCATCGAAGCCTGTGCCCGCTCGACTGAGCCTTGCGTCTAGAGCTCGCACGGTCTGGCCCCGCGGTGGCTCTGGGGCGAGCGGACCCTAGGTGTGACCTCTGCGAAAGAAAGTTCAACCCGCCTAAAGGGTTCTGGCTTCCAAATCCGCCTGGATGGTTGGCGCCGAGTCCGGCAGCTTTTGGGACGTCCAAGCTGACGGGTTTTCGAGCTCCCGTGGGACTCGACACCTGGGATTTCGCCGCTAAGAAGTCCAGCTTGAAGTGAAACCGTCGGTTTGGCGTGTTGAAAAGTACGCTGAGCTCTCGACATGAGAGGGGTAATGAAATGAGAAAAATTTTCTATCTACTGACACCTGCCATCTTTCTGGCTATGTCTCCTTGGCCTGCCCTGGCCCAGTCTCCGCCGGTCTATATCGACTGGGTGAGCGTTCCGTCTCCGGTCAATGCCACCTTCAACTTCGGATCCAAGACGGGTACCGTGACAGTGGTCAACCAAACCAACTGGCTAGGGGGCCTACTGGGAATCGCAAGCTCCACAGGCTTGGTCAACTATCCTGGAACTTGGTATACCCCCACACCACCAACTGGTCTCCTGTGGCTGGACATCAGCGCCAGGAACATGATGCTCGGAACGGTTGGCTCGGCGGAGGTGGAAATTGCCTTCTCTAGCCCCGTAGCCGATCCTCGAATCCATTTCGTCAATCTGGACAACGCAACTGTCGATTTCAGTTCTACGATGAGGACTTGCGGCGGTGGTCCAGTGAGCGTCTCGCGGTTATCCGGGAACGACGAGTTCGAAACGACCGGACCACTCATCAACTCGACCCCCGCAACCGCAGACCTGCA
>JBCDIS010000016.1:0-68531 GCA_038748685.1 Acidobacteriota bacterium
CAACCACTCGCCCCTGGGCCCGTGATCGAACCCCGGAGCCGCGGGATACCCCGAGGCCCCGTCGTCGCCGCCCGGATCGTTTCCGGGCGGCGACGCGCGTTAGAGTTCCGGATCGATGACCCAGAACCTCGACGACCTCCCCCTTCGCCGCTCCTCCCGGCTCGTCATCGTCGACCCCGAGGGGCGGCTGCTGCTGTTCCGCTACGTCGACGAGCACCGCCCTCCGTTTTGGGCAACCCTTGGCGGCGAGCTGCGGCCCGGCGAGACCTACGAAGACGCCGCCCGGCGGGAAGCCCTCGAAGAGACCGGCCTCCCCCTTGAACCGGGCCCCGTACTTCGGGACCGCGAAGCCGTCTACGCCGTCGCCCGGTCCACCCCCGCCCGCTGGCGGGAGCGATATTTCCTCATCCGCTGCGACCGCACCTTCGACCCCGACGACGATCTCTGGACCGACGAGGAACGCACCACCGTTCGGAGCTGGAAGTGGTGGACCCTGGACGCCCTCCGGGCCTGCGACGAGGACGTCCTACCCCCCTGGCTTCCGGACCTCCTGGCGGACCTCACCCCCCGGTGAGCTGGCACAAATGGGCCTCTCAATCTTCACCATCCGCTCCTGGTGGCAAGGGGAGCTCGACCTCGACGCCGAGACCCGGCGCCGCGCCGCTGATCTGATCGAAGCCCACCGCTACGACGACGCCCACGACCTCGCCGCCGGCATCCTCCCCGATCCCCAAACCCTGGATCCGTTCTTCCTCCGCCCGTCCATGGATTTGGCGCCCACGAGCTCCGAGATCGTCTTCCTCACCGAGTTCCTGGAGGTCTACGGCGACGACGCCCTGCGCAATGGCCCGCTCCTGGCGGCCCTGCTTTCCCTGCGGGCCACCTCCGAGGGCGTGGTCTCCGGCGATGGGCTTCACCGCCTCCGCCACGACCTCCGGTCCGCCGAAGCCCTGGGACGCGGGATCCAGGTCCCGTCCATCGACCACCTGCACCTCGCCCCCGCCATGACTGGCCGCTGGCTCCTGGACCCAGGCTGCGGCCCCTTGCGCCCCGAGCGCCCGTGCTCGATCTTCGTCGAGGCCGATGGCGTCGTCTTCTATCCAGAACCCTGGCGCCAGGACTCCCGGTGGGACCCCGCCAAAGCAGTGAAGCTCCACGCCCCGAGTTGGGACCGGTCGACCTTCTCCTACGTGGACACCGCCTCAGGGCAGTCCTTCCACTTGCCGTGGATGGCTGAGGCCTATCAAGCCCTCGAAGCGACTTACCAACTCGACGATGACGGACTCTACGTCGACCAGGCCAAAGGAACCGCGGCATTGCCAGACCACCCCCTGTGGGACGGCGAGGCCCAGATCGTGCCCGTGCCCGCCCTGGGATTCTTCGCCGACGCCCTCGCGGACCTCGAGAAGGCCCTCGACTTGCTAGACGGCGGCCCCGGCGTCATTCAGCTGTCGTAGCCGGCGGCCCCGCCACAAAAGCGTCGGCCTCCACTTCCACTAGCCAGTCGGGGTCGATGAAGCCGCTGACCTCCGCAAACGTACAGGCCGGCCGGATCTCCGAGAACACCTCCCCATGGGCCCGGGCCGCCTCTTCCCACCGGGACGCATCAGTCAGGAGAATGCGGGTCCGCACTACGTCCTCCAGGCGTCCGCCGGCCGCTTCCACCGCTCGTCGCACGATCTCTAAACAGCGGCGGGTCTGGCCGTAGAGATCCCCCGGATGGACCGTTGAACCGTCCTCCCCGAGGGGAGCCGTTCCCGCTATGGCGATCCAGGGGCCCACCCGGCACGCGCGGGAGAAGCCGATGGGCCTTTCGAGCGGCGAGCCCGAAGACACGAGGTGACGTTTTGAGGGCCGGAACGAAGAGGAGTCGTCAGTCATGGTGGCCCAAGGATACCGGCTGGCTACCGACACTGGGACTTTCTGTCTACCGACCCCCGACGAGGACGAAGCTGGACCAGAACCGCGGGTGGGCGTAAGACACGGGGCGGGTTCGGAAGACGAGCTTGGCTTCGCCTTCGGCTTCGAAGAGCTCGGTGCGGGCGCGGCGCAGGGCGACGGAGGGGGCGTCGCCGGCGGCAAGGTGACGGTAGAAGGCGTCCATGAGGAGGGGGGTGGTTTGGTCGTCAACGTCCCAGAGGGAGACCACCAGGCCCGAGGCGCCGGCGTAGAGGAAGGCGCGGGTGAGGCCGAGGATCCCTTCGCCGCGGGTGAGCTCGCCGCGGCCGGTGCGGCAGCCGGAGAGGGTGACCAGGTCGCTCTGGAGGTCGAGGCCGAGGACCTCGGAGGCCTGGAGCAGTCCGTCGTCTTCGGGACCGGCGCCGAGGAGGAGGCCGGAGCTCATGGGGAGGTCGTCCCGCACCAGGCCGTGGGTAGCGAGGTGCACGAGGCGGTAGGGCCGGTCGGCGGGGCGGGTCAGCTCAGCCTTGAGACGGGCTTCGGTGGCGGGGTCGCCGATGAGGGCCTGGCCGCCTGGGAACCAGCGGCTGACCCGGCGCACCTCGTCGGAGGCGTGAACCAGGGGATCGCGATTGGAGCGCAGGTGCCAGGGGTTGGTCTGGGCCGCGCCTGGAGCCTCCTCGGGACTCGACGGGGTCATCGCCAACAGCGCCGGCGGGTCGCCAGGGGCGACGTGCGTTCGAGATCGCTCCCGAGCCCGCAGGGCCAGCAGCGTGCCCGCCGACGGCGCGTAGACGACAGCCCGATCGAGCCCCAGGTAGCGGCAGCCGGCGTAGGCGCCGAACAGGCGCGGGTCGTCCTCGACGTCGTCACAACCGCTGGGGAGGGCTTCGATGGGGAGGTGGTGCAGGGCGCCGTCGGGCACGACGATCCACCGATCCGCCCCCCGCGCCTCCGCCGGCAGGGACGCCACGAGCCAGCGGTGGAGGGTCCGGCCGATCTCCAGATGCTCCGCCTCCCGCCGGAAGAGGGCGGCGTCCTCCGCCCGGCGGGGGGAGCGCAGGGGTTCGAGGTAGGCCGCCACCTGGGCTTCGACCTCCGCCCGGGTGACCGGCACCTGGGCAAATCGGTAAAAGTCCGCGCCGAGGATCCACACCAGGATCCGCTCCTCCGTCAGCCAGTAGGTCAGCAGCACTTCTCCCGGTTCGAGGCCCGCCTGGACCTCCTCCACTCCGGGGGGCTGGGGCGCCACCAGCTCGGCGTAGCGGGGGTCCGCCCGGCGCAGCTCCGCGTGGACCTGCCGCAGCTGGATCTCCAGGCGGCGAACCCGCTGGTCCGCGCCGTCGCCGTCCTCCAGCTCTAGCCGAGCCCGCCCCAGGTCCGCCAGGATCCGCCGTTCCCGCGCCCGCAGCTGCGGGTCCCCCGCGGCGGCGTCCCGGGACGGCTCGTCGAGCATCTGGAGTAGGGATCTCGCCCGGAACCGCTCGCCGACGGCGAAGGCGCTCCGGCTGTCGTCGGAGTCGGCGAGGAAGCGCACCAGCCGATCGTAGGCGGCGACGTCCCTGGCTAGGAAAGCGGCCCGCTCCTCCGGGGTTCCGGGCACCTTCGACCACATGGTCTCGAAGCCGTCCACCGCCCGCCGCAGATCGTCGAGGGCGGGTTTGGGATGCCCCAGGCGCCAGGCGACGTCGGCCCGATTGCAGTAAGCGAAGTTCACTTTGCGCTGATCCCCGACGGGCCAGGCCAAGTGGATGATCCGCCCGTAGAGCTCCAAGGCTTCATCGAGCTCGCCGAGCTGGTGCAGCCCGTAGGCGAGGCCCGTTAGGGCGCGGAGGGCGTCGGCCCCGGCGAGCACGTCGACGCTGCGGCGTCCCCAGCGCACGGCGCCCGGCCAGTCTCCGACCCGGGTCGCGAGGACGCTGCGGGCACCGTCGACGCGGGCCAGCCCCAGGGGATCCCCAAGCTTCTTGTACAGCTCAGCCGCTTGCTCCAGCGCCTCCTCCGCTTGATCCGTGCGCCCCTGCGCCGCCAGCAACTCCGACCACCTCAGCAGTGCCAGGGCCTGCCCGGCGGGATCCTCCGCCGCACCGAAGCGCTCCCGCGCCAGGCGAAGGGGCTCCACCGCCCGCTCCCAGGCCCCCATGTTGCCGAGGGTGGTGCCGATCCCCAGCAGGGCCTCCCCCTCGCAGCGGACGTCCTCCGCCCGGCGGCAGGCGTCCCGGGCCGCTTCGTAGCGCTCGAGGGCTAGCTCGTAATTCGCTTCCAGGAAGGCGGACTGTGCTGCCGCGAGCGCCGCGCTGTCTGCACGCATCGGCCCGGCGAGCAGGAACGCCCCCAGTGCGACGAGCCAGGCGGCAAACGCGGTGGGTCGTCGCTTCATCGAAGCGACCCCAAATGGCGCTCGACGACCCGGTCCAAGGCGTCGGCGTCCCATCGCTGGCGCGCCAACATGGAGCGCAACAGGTCCCGACGCAGGTCCCCATCGTCGACGGACAGGTGGGCGACGACGTCCACCGCTTCGCCGTACAGCCCTTCCCTGGCCAGGGCTGACGCCGCCAGGTAGCCGTCGAGCCCCTGAAGGCGATCGTCGAGGGATTCGGCCCGACGGGTATCGAGGACCCGGAAGGGCACGTACTCCGAGGCCACCCATTCGCCGTCGATCCGGGCGTTGACCTTCCAGGCGTAGGCCCGGCCCGGCTCCGGCGGGGTTGCGTCCGGGGGCCAGGGTGCCCCGTGGACCCCGTCGTCGCCCCCCCGCGGTTCGATTCGGATCGTCCCCACGGGCTGCTCCAGGTCATCCACCACCAAGACCTCGAAGGTCGAGCCCGGGCCCGTCCACCGCAGGGTGACGTCCCCCGGTCGCACCCAGGTCCACCGCGGCGACAGCGGCTCCGGCACCCGCGGCGCGCTGGCGGCCCGCAGGCGGGGGACGTCTTGGTCGGTCAGGAAGCTGCCGAAGCCGTCGAGGACGGGCCAGTCGCCGTCGAGGCCGTCCAGGGCAACCGAAGCCAGGCCGGGGGACCGCCACAGGTCCATGCGGTCGACGCCGAGGGCTTCGAGCCGAGGGTCCCACCGGCCCAGCCAAAGTCCGCCGGCCACGACCAGAGCCAGGGCCGCCGCCACCAGCCAGCGGGCCGCTGGCCCGACGAAGATCCGCCCCGGGCCCGACCTGCCCCTTGGGGGCGGGGTTTCGCCAGCGCTCCCATGGTCCATGGGAAACTCGCCCAAAGCCACGTTCTCTGCTACTTCCCGCGCCAAAGCGCGGCCGCCCTTGCTGGACGCCAACCGGCGCTCAAAGGCCTCCCGTTCGTCCCCCTCGAGAACTCCGTCGATCCACTCCGCCAGGAGCACCGGGTCGACGGGGTCGGAGCCGTCGTCGGGGGCCGAGTCGAGCCTCGCCAGCACCTCTTCGAGACTGGGTCGGGTCATTTCGCCCCCTCCTGGCCGCGCCAGCGGTCGAAGCTCACCACGGTCCCCCCGGGTCCTTGGGTCACCGGCTCGAAAAGCTCGGGGTGCCGCCGGCTCACCTGGGTCCGCAGGCGGCCCAACGCGTCGAAAATCGCCTTCCGCACCGCGCCGCCGCGGAGCCCCAGAAGCCTGCCGATCTCGGCGGGTTCCCGCTCGTCGAAGAAGCGCAGGCTCAGGACCAGCCGATCCCGGGGGCGCAGCTCATCCATGGCGGACGCCACGCAGCGCCGGCGCTCTTCCTCGGCGGCGTCGACGTCGGGCCCCGGGGAGGGGGACGGCGCATTCTCCGCTCCGTCGAGGTCCACCGCCGCGGGGGTCTTCTGCTCCCCCGCCAGCAGCTGCTGGCACAGGCGGGTGACGATCACCGTCAGGTAGGTGGAGAACCTCCCCCTCCCCCGCCACGCCGCGAGGGCCCTTCGGTCGTTGTCCCAAAGCCGCTCGATCGTCATCTGGTACACCTCTTCCGCCCGCTCGGCGTCCAAGCCGTATCGTCCACGGGCCAGCCCCACCGCGAGGCCGCGGCAGCGGCGGACCAGTTCTTCCTCGGCCTCCGGATCTGCGTCCAGAACCCGGCGGATCAGCTCTTGATCGGGATACACGCCGGAATCCTAGCAGCCGGCTCGCCGCGCCCCGGACCGGAGGATTCCCGGACGTCGGGGGATACGCAGAGTCGAGGACGCCGCGGGGGCCCCACTCGGACCCCCGCGGCGTCGTCACCCCCGATCAGCCGCAACGAAGGCAGCCTTTCCCGGGCCTGTACCCGGGACCCACCCTCACGGGAACACCGTCGACCAGGCGCCGAAGTCACCCCTTTCGAAGCCGTCGCGGAAGACCAGGGCACCGCGGCTGGCGAAGGCCCGAAGGTCATGGAAGAAGGTCAGCTCCACGATCGCCGGCGGCGGTCCCTCCCCCGCGGTCGACCCCGGGGCCGGAACCACCCGGCCGCGCAGCTGGATGTCGAAGCCGGAACCGTCCGGCAGGGGCTGGGTTTCCGCGACCTGAAACACCACGCTGTGAAGCTGACCGAGGTCGTCGACGGCCATGGCGCTGGCCTGGTAGGTCAAGTCCATCATCGCGTCGAACGGAAAGCCCGGGGGCTCCACCTGCGGCTGGAAACCCAGCAGCCCCATGGCCAGGGGACCGGTGTCGGCGAAGCCCGTCGGCGCTCCGGAGTGGAACTCCATCTGCAGTAGCTGCATCTGTAGCTCCGGAATCACCGAGCCGAGCTGCATCTGGAGGAAGAAATTGAAGGGGTCGCCGAGGGGGAACAGGCCTTGGGGATCGGCGAATTGGGTCGAGATCCGTCCCCGCTCCTCGGTCATGGGCTCGGCGAGGAGCTGCTCAGGCAAGATCGGCGGCTGGCCTTCGAGGGCCAGCTGCATCTGAGCGGGCTGTGCAAAGGCCACCAAGGGGTCACCGGGAAGGGGCAGGGCTTCAAATTCGAGGCGCCCCAGCTGCGGGTTCGGCGGCGGCAGAAAGACCGCCACCTCGCCGGCATCGGGCCAGCCGAAGCTGGGGGGCTGGGCGATCTCCGCCGCGGTGACAAAACCGGTGCAGGAGAAGGCGTCGCTGCCGTCGGAGAAGGCGCCCTCCACTACCACGGTGCCTTCGCCGCAGCTGCCGTCGGCGCACATGCCCCAGGGCCGGGAGATGATCTCGAACTCCTCGGATTGCCCCGGCAGAAGCACGATCGGGCGACTCAGGGTCGGCACCGTGGGGGCCAGGGGATCGGGGGGCAGGGCCAGGCAGCTACCGCCGAGGTCGTCACCGAAGGCGATCGGGAAGTTGTCCCCGGGTCCTGGATCGGAAATGGAAAACGTGTCGGAGCCCGGAATCGGCGGACCCACCAAGGTGGGCAACCTCGACGCGTTGCGCATCTCGGCGCCGAGGGTACCGGTGTAGGTCTCGGTGGGGTCGTTGTTGGTGAGCACGAAGCGGTGGGACGCCTGGTCCCCCGGGTGGATACCGACGATCTCGCCCCCGGGCAGTAGGTGCTGGAGATCGAGGCGGGGGACCGACGGGTCGCCGGGGGCCGGGTCGACGAAGCAGACCACCGAGTCGCCGCGATTCGACAGCTCGGTGGCGTCCGCCAGGACCGCCCTCGCCTCACCGGTAATGGCACATTCCCGGGCCGGTCCAGCCGGTACGGTGACCGGAACGTCGATCTGGTTGTAGCCGTTGGTGATCGTCACCCCGGTGACGGAACCGGCGCCGTCCCCCGCCGGGCTACAGGTGACGGTGAGGTCGATATCCACCGCGTAGGGGCCGACGGGGCAAAGCCCTGAACCCGGTGGGGACTCGACGATGCTCAGGTAGACGGTCGTGGGCACGTCGAACGTGCCTCCGCCGGGCAGCAACAGGTTCGAAGGCCCGGCCTTCGCCAGCACGAGGGTCTTGCCGCAGAACGGGGCAACGGGTTTGCCGCCGCAGGCCCCGGCCGGCGCCACGGACGCGAGCCAGAGAACGGCGACCGCGAGGATCGAGACGGGGAGCAGCTTCGAGGGGCGTAGGGTCATCACCGGATCTCCTTGGGCGTCGTTGCGGTTCGGGGGCTTCCGGCAATGGGAGCGCCCGGGCCGGCGAGCGTTACCGCGAGATCCGAAGAAAGTTCGCCGACGCCTCCGTCAACGGCGCCCCGAAGTCACCTACCGACTGTTCGGTTTCCCGCCAAATCCGACCGCCTGGCCCCGAAATTCGGCCGTAAGGTACGCCGTAATGTTGCGTTCCTAGCCTCCTCCCACAGATGCAAATCGCCCCTAAGCTCGAACTCCACGCATCTTCTGAGAGGACCCCATGAATCGCATCTCCGCCCGCCTTTCCGGCCCCTTCCTGCTGACCTGTCTCGCCGCCCTCGCCCTGCTGACTCCCCAGGTGTGGGGGCAGAGCATCGACATCACCGACGACGAGAGCTTCGTGATCCCGGACAAGGAAGCGCCTTCCAAGTTCCGATGGTTCGGATCGGTGAGCTGGGCCTACGGCAAGACCGACGGCGTCAAGTACCGCGGCGTGACGGAGGACGGCACCGGCGACCTCTACAACGCCGCGTTCCAGCTGCGCTACGCCTGGGACGACCGCAACAGCGCGGTGCTGCAACTCGCCAGCGAGCGGGTGGGCACCAGCCCCACCAACCGGTTCCGCAACGACGTGGAGGTGGACTGGCTGTTCTGGGACCACGCCTTCGTCGACGGAACCCGCCTGCGGGTCGGGAGGGTGCCCCTACCCATCGGCTTCTACAACGAGATCAAGGACATCGGGACGGCCCTCCCCTTCTATCGCCCGTCGGGCAACTTCTACGGCGAGGGCACCTGGACCAGCGACTCCGTCGACGGCGTCGTCGTCTCCCGGGACCTCGCCGATCTCAGCGGCTGGCTCATCTACGGCGACGCCTACTACGGCGAGTGGGAGCGGATCGAGAATGACGGCAGCTCCCTGACCGTCGGCGAGGCGGAGATCGAGGACGCCCTCGGTTTCTATGCCTGGGCCGAATCCCCCTCGGGACGCTTCCGCCTCGGCCTGGGGGCCAACCGCTTCGACGCCACCGGCGGCGTGTTCCTGCCCCCCGGGGTCAGCGACGAAGAGAAAACACGCTACCTCTCCATGGAAACCAGCGGCGAGCGCTGGACCCTGAGGTTCGAGATCTCGCGACGGACCTTCACCGGCGGCTACTGGCAGCCCTACTACCTGGAACTGGTGGTCCGGCCCACCGACCGCCTCCAGGTCGCCGCCATCTACGATGTCGGCCACCTCGACTTCACCGTCCCGTTCTTCGCCTCCTTCGACGACACGATCGAGGAAGCCCAAGGCCTGGCGGTCTCCTATGCCCTCCGCTCCGACCTCGTGCTCAAGGCGGAGCACCACTGGGTGGAGGGCTACGGGCAGATCGAGGATCGCTCCCTGAGCTTCTTCTTCGATCCCCCGGAGTCGACGAACCTCCTGATCGTCGGCGCCGCCTGGACGTTCTGAGGATCCGCCGCCCCGGTGCTTGGAGGCGGCGGCCCTTCCAGGGGAACCGCCTTCCTCACCACATGTTGGCGAGCGATACCACCGCGATCGGATCGACGCCGTTCTCGAGCTGGATGACCTGACAGCATTCCTGCTGAATCAGCCCAGACGTCCGATCTCCAGACCCCTCGAGTAGGGGGCTAGACTCGGCGGGGTACCCGCCAGGACTTGAGAGCTGGGGTCTGGGATGTGAGGGTCGAGGACGAAGTGAGTCCATTCATCCCCGTCACCTGGAGGTAACATCCCCTCCGTATCGTCTTCCTCGAACGACAACGACCTTCGAGGAGATCACGATGAACCTGATGTATACCCTCCGATTCACCCACATCCTGCTGGCCCTGGTGGTGGCGCTGGGCAGCGCCCTCCCCGGCTTGGCGGACGAGGACGTCGCGGCGTCGCCGGCGGAGCTGCTGGAGGAGGCGATCTACGCCGAGCAGACCGTCGGCGATCTCGACGGGGCGATCGAGATCTATCGCCGGATTCTGGCGAAAGACGGCGTCCCGGCCAGGCACGGTGCGCAGGCGCAGTTCCGACTCGGCATGGGCCTCCGGGCCCTCGGCGAGACCGCCGAGGCCGAAGCGGCCTTCGAGGCCTTGCTGCGGGACTTCCCCGAGCAAACCACCTGGGCGAGTCAGGCGCGCGAGCAGCTGGAGGTCTCCAAGGCGACCCTCCGACCGGGGCCGGCCCCGTGGCAGGACGGCGAGCTGCTGATCTACCGCATCAGCGTGCCGGCCTCCGGACTGCCGGTGGGCAAGCTCTTCCACCGGGTGGGGACCGCCGTCGTCGATGGCGTCGACGTCTGGAAGATGGAGACCCGGCGCCTCGGCTTCGGCGGCGCGGACCAAGAGGGGGTCAGCCGGGTCTTCGTCGATCGCAGCACCCAGCTGCCGATCCGCAGCGCTTTCCTGCACAAAGCCTTGGGACGGACCCGAACCACCTACGGACCCGACGGAGCGACGATCATCGGCGCCGCCGGAGAAACCACGGTGACCTCGGACCGGACGATCTACGACAACGAGCAGGTGATGTACCTCCTACGGTCGTTGCCCCTCGCCCCGGGTTTCGAAGCGACCCTCCAGGTGCTCCCCTCCTGGGCAGGCGCCGCGACGGAGGTCGAGGTGTCGGTCAAGAAGAAGGCCGTCGATTGCAAAACGCCCGCCGGCGACTCCGAGTGCCTGGTGGTGGTCATCGACCTCGGCAAGATGGGGGGTACCAACAATAAGCAGACGGCCTGGGTCTCGACCGGCCCCGAGCGCCAGGTCGCCAAGGTGAAGGCCGAGGGGATGGTGCTGGACCTCGCAGCGGTCTTCCAGGTGCCCTTCGAGATTCCGATCCAGTACCGGCTCGACGACTACGGCATCGCCGGCACCTTGCCCCTGGACTGGCTCTACCACGAGCATCAGAAGCGCTCACGGGGAACGGCGATCCAGTTCCTCGACCCCGACTCGGAAGGCATCGGCACCCTCGAGGTGGACCGCTGCCCCCGGGGTCGATGCCCCGAGTTACAGGAGACGGCCGAGCGGGAGTTGAAGGGGTCCACCCGTCGGTTCGAAGACTTCACCCTGCGGGACGGCTCTTGGACCGAGCGCACGATCGACGGCCGCCCCGCCGTCAGCTTTGTGGGGGACTTCCAATACAAGGGTGAATCGTGGGTCCAGTACAGGTCCTACACCCTCACCGACAGTCTGCGCCTGGAGTGGATCCTGCGGGCTCCGGCGGATCGCTTCGACGCCCTGCGACCGGGATTTGACGCCGTGATGGAGCAGATCCGGGTCGAGTGATCCGGGGATGAGGGAAGGGCCGACCCGCCCTGCCGATCCATCGGCCCGTGCCGCCCCCTCGGCGGCCCGGGCCTTTCCCAGTCTCGGACCGAATGATGCGGCCCCAGGGCCGTAGGGAGTTCCATCCTAGCGAGGAACCGAGCATGTCGACCGAGCCCGCCCCTCCGAAAACGAGCCACGCGCCCCCTGACGCCCCCCAACGGCTGCCCCTTGGGGCCCTGACGTGGCGGGACCTCGCCCCCCCGGTCTTCGCCGTCCCTCCGGTCGTCTGGATCCTCGCCGGCGGCTACGTCCTCCTGCACCTCCTGACCCAGGGAACCTACGGCATCTTCCGGGACGAGCTCTACTACCTCGCCTGCGCCGATCACCTCGACTGGGGCTACGTCGACCACCCGCCCCTGTCGATCCTCCTTCTGTGGCTGCAGCGAGCCGTCTTCGGAGACTCCCTCCTCGCGATCAGGCTCCTGCCTAGCCTGGCCGGGGGACTCCTGGTCTGGATGACGGCGGTGCTAGCCCGGGAACTCGGCGGAGATCGTTTCGCCCAGGGCCTGGCGGCGCTGATCGCCGCCACCGTTCCCCAATTCCTCGGCCTCACGGGCTTCTACTCCATGAACGCGATCGACCTCCTCGTCTGGGTCGTCACGGCATGGTGGGTGGCCCGTATCGCCGCCACCGGCGACGACCGCCTGTGGCTGCCCTTCGGCGTGGTGGCGGGGCTCGGCTTGCTCAACAAAATCAGCGTCCTCTTCCTCGGCACGGGCTTGGTGGTGGGACTCGTGGCCACCCCCATGCGCCGCCACCTGCGTAGTCCCCGCCTCTACCAGGGGGGCGGTATCGCCGCCCTTTTGTTCGCACCCCACGTGGTCTGGCAGATCGCCAACGGATGGCCGACCCTCGAGTTCATCGACAACGCCAAGCGCTACAAGATGGTGGCCCTGGCGCCGATGGATTTTCTGGGTGCCCAGGCCCTCCAGATGGGGCCGGCCCTTCTGCCGCTCTGGCTCCTCGGCCTGGGGGCCTTGTTCTTCGCTCCGTCCTTGCGCACCTTTCGGGTGCTCGGCTGGATCTTCGCGACGGTGCTGACCGTGCTGATCGTCCAGCACGGCAAGCCCTATTACCTGGCGGCCGCCTACCCGATCCTCGTCGCTGCGGGCGCCGTCGTGCTCGCACGGGGAACCTCGGAGGGAGCCCGGCGCCGCACGCGCCCCGTCCTGGTGGGGTACCTGCTGCTCGCCGGAGCCGTTTCGGCTCCGATGGCCATCCCCATCCTTCCGGTGGAGCGGTTCATCGCGTATCAGCAAGCGCTCGGCCTCGCCCCCACGGCGGCCGAGAACAGTGAGCTGGGCCCCCTGCCGCAGCACTTTGCCGACCGCTTCGGCTGGCGGGAGATGACCGACGCCGTCACCAACGTCGTCGACGCACTTCCACCGGAGGAACGGGCCAGCGCCCTCATCGTCACCGCGAACTACGGAGAGGCCGGCGCCCTCCGCTATTTCGGCCGCGGACGGAACTTGCCCCCGGTCGCCAGCCAGCACAACAACTTTTTCCTCTGGGGCCCGGGGGTGGACCGCGGCGATGTAGTGATCCTGGTGGGGATCTCGCCCGAGGCCGAGGGATTGGGGGAAATCTACGAGAGCATCGAGGTCGCCGCGGGCTTCGATTCCCCCTACGCCATGCCCTACGAGACGGAGCATCCGGTGGTCGTGTGCCGCGGTCCGAAGATACCGCTGGCCGACGCGTGGCGTCGGGGCAAGCGCTTCATCTGAGGTGGACCCAGGCGAAAGGCTCGGCCCGCCGTGAATGCTAGGGTCTCTCCATGGACCGACACCCGCCCACAGCGCTCATTCTTATCGGTACGCTCGCCCTCTTCTCCGCTCAGGTCGGCGGCTCTGAGGAATCGCCGCCCCCCATCAAACCGCCGGCGCCTTCGAAGCCGGCCTCGACCGCCGCGGTGGAGCGGGACGCGCAGTGGCCCCAGTGGCGGGGCCCCCTGGCGACGGGGGTCGGCCCACTGGCGGAACCGCCGGTGCGCTGGAGCGAAACCGAGAATGTGGTGTTCAAGGTGGAGCCCCCGGGCCACGGACACGCCACCCCCGTCCTGTGGGGGGACCACCTCTTCCTGACCGCCGCAATTCCTGTGGGCGAGCCCTTCGAACCAGTGTACGCCGAAGCCCCGGGGGCCCACGACAACGCGCCGGTAAGCCGACGCCACGCCTTCGCCGTCATGGCCATCGATCGGTGGACCGGGGAAGTCGCCTGGCAGCGCACCGTCCGCGACGAGATTCCCTGGCAGGGCATGCACCGCTCTGGGAGCTACGCGTCGCCGTCGCCGGTGACCGACGGCGGGGTCCTCATCGCCTCGTTTGGATCCCAGGGTCTCTATGCCTTCGACCTGGCCGGCGAGGAGCTGTGGAGCCGGGACCTCGGCGACCTGAAGATCAAGCACGCCCACGGCGAAGGGGGCGGCCCTGCCCTCCACGGCGACACCGTGGTGGTGGTGTGGGACCACGAGGGGCCGTCGTTTCTCATCGCCCTCGACAAGACCACCGGCGAGGAGCGCTGGCGGGTTCCCCGCAGCCAGGGCACCTCGTGGTCGACGCCGATCGTCGTCGAGCGGAGCGGAGGACCCCAGGTGGTGGTCGCCGGCACCGATCAGCTGCGGGGCCACGACCTGGCCACCGGCAAGGAGCTCTGGCGGGTGTCGGGGCTGTCCGCCAACGTGGTGGCGTCCCCGGTGTCCGACGGCCGGCGGGTCTTCGCCGGCAGCAGCTACGAGCATCAGATCTTCTTCGCCATCGACCTCGAAGGGGCCCGCGGGGACCTCACGGGGACCGAGCACGTTCTGTGGCGACGATCCCGCGGCACCCCCTACGTCCCATCACCGCTCCTCTACGACGGGCACCTCTACTTCCACAATCACTACCAGAGCGTGCTGACCCGGGTCGCCGCCGAGGACGGTGCTGAGCGGCCGGGGCCGTTCCGCCTCCCCGGCATCCGCAACGTCTACGGTTCTCCGGTGGCCGCCGCCGGCCGGGTCTACGTGACGGACCTCGAAGGCACCACCCTCGTCCTCCGCCACGCCGACCCGCCGCAGATCCTCGCCCGCAACCGCCTCGACGACCGCTTTAGCGCCTCCGCCGTCCTCGCCGGCCGCGACCTCTACCTGCGGGGGGAACGGTTCCTCTACCGCATCGCCGACCGGTCCGGCCGCCAGCCGCAAGAGCGGTAGGCTCCCCAGAGGATGCGCGCGCCCTTTAGCGTTTGGTCGTTAGCGGGAATGATATGAAGATCCGCGATGCAACAGAATCAGACTTGGCAGCAATATTTTCTTTAGATCATCTTGCCACCGAGGACGTCAGCCACAGGCAACACATTCGCGATTGGGTCGACGCAGGGCAAGCTATTGTGGCTCTCATTGACGAAGTGGTGGTCGGCTATGCAGTTCTTCAGTACACCTTCTTCTCAAACGGTTTCATCTCGATGCTCATCGTAGAAAGGGCCAGCAGGCGGAAAGGTGTCGCTACAGCCCTGATCAAGCATCTCGAGGAGGTATGTAGAACCGACAAGTTGTTTACCTCCACCAATGCATCCAATGAACCCATGCAAGGGCTTATGCAGAGAATGTCTTACGAGCCGAGTGGCACGGTATACAACCTCGACGAGGGAGATCCCGAACTGTTCTACTTCAAACGGCTTGAAGGGACCCGCTAGCCAACCATCATCAGGGATATCCCGCAAACGGGAAGCCCCGGACTCAATATTCTATTAACAGCCGAATAGTCATCAATGAGACATATTTCCCAAGAGAGCGCAGCCGGGAAGAGGAAAGCTCTACTCACCTAGTTCAAAACCTTGTTGTCTCGGCATCTCTCTCAGTCAGGTATTGAACGTCTCTAGGAGTATCTAAGATGAAGCTCAAGGGAACCGCGATGATTCTGGGGACGCTGCTAGTTCTGGGTGCCTTGGCCGCACCACCGGCAGGCGCTAGCTGGGTGGAGATGTCGTACGACACTATTGATGGCATCTACTACGTCGGCGTTCTCTGTTCCGACGGACTGCAGGGGGGCGGCACTTTCCTTTCGCTCGATGACGCAAGGGTCGCTGCGCACGAATACTGCTCCAACAACTCTCTCTGAGTTTCGAAGGGGCCGACATCAATTCGAGGTCGGCCTCCGGTCACTCGGCCACCGTTCGGCGAGCACGCTCACGGAGTGAATCGCAGCTACGATTCCTTCGACCAGAAGAGGCAACCGGCGGTCCATCTCCCCCACCTCCACCGCAGGGCGACACAGTGCCAAAGGCGCCTGTTCCTCGCTTGGACGCCCACCTCCACCCATACAATCCCCTCCCCGTCACACACCGGTAACATGGACGCGGCAGGCTGATCCGACGGCGCTGGATGAGCGCCGCACCGAAGCCCACGCCATGGACACCCCACACCCACACCGCTCCGGCCGGGAGCCTGCCCCATGACCCTGGGGCGATGGACCTGGAGATCCGGCTTCGACCGGGGGACCTGGACGGTCCTAGGGCTGCTGTTGGTGGTGGTGCTGGTGCCCACCCTAGGTGTCCTGTGGTTCATGGGGGAGGCCATGCGCAACGAGCGGCTGGCGGTGGGTCAGAAGCTGCGGGACGTCTACAGCGCGCAGCTCCTTGGACTCCAGGGGGAGCTGGAGGCCCTCTGGCGACGTCGGACCGCCGCCCTCGCCGTGGGCGACCCGGACTTGGCGGCGTCCGAACGCTTCGCCGAGCGGGTTCGGGGCGACCTCGCCGACGCGGTCGTCATCCTCGCGGAAGACGGCTCCCCCGCCTACCCGGCTCCGGCGTCGATCCGGGTCGACGGCGAGGGCCCGGGACGGGACTGGCGGCGGGCGGAGGAAATGGAGCGGGCCGGCCGTTTCGACGATGCAGCGAATCGTTTCGCCGACATCGCGGGATCCGCGCCGAGCCACCACCTGGCCGCCCGGGCCCTGCAGGCCCAGGCCCGCTGTCTGGTCCGAGCCGGGCGTGTGGCGGAGGCGGTGGCGGTGCTAACCCGGGAACTGGGGCAGCGACGCTTCGTCGACGCCCGGGGTCCCCAGGGGCGTCTCCTCGCCCCCAGTGCGGCGCTGCGAGCCCTGCAGCTGATCGGCGACGACGGGGACCCCGAGTTCCGCCGGGTCGTCGAGGGCCTGGCGGAGCGTCTCCGCGACTACGGCGAACCGGCACTGCCGGCGTCCCAGCGGCGCTTTCTGATGCGGCGGCTCGCCGAAGCCGCCCCGGAGCTTCCGCCCTTCGATACCTTCCCAGCGGAGAACCTCGCCCAGCGCTACGTCGACTCGGAGGCCTCCAGGCCTTCAGATTCCGCCCTCCTGCCCAGCGGACTGCCGGAGGTCTGGCACCTGGCGATCGAGGACGGCAGCTTGGTGGCGCTGTTCCACGAGCGTCGCCTCCGCCTCGACTTCGAGACCGTGTTATCGAACCAGCCGCTACCGGCGGACGTGACGGTGGAGCTCTTGGCCCCGGGGGAATCGCCGGACGGACCATTCCAGGTGTCGTCCCCAGCCGGCGGAGTCCTGCGGGACTGGCAGCTGGTGCTCCGCCCCGCCGACCCCACCCTATTCGCCACCGCGGCGCGGCAGCGGATCCACGCCTACCGGCTGACCGGAGCCCTGGTGGTGGTGCTGCTCATCGTCCTCACGCTGCTGGTGGCCAGGACCGTCGGCCGGCAGCTGCGGCTCACCCGGCTCAAGAACGATCTGCTCGCCACCGTCTCCCACGAGCTAAAGACCCCCCTGGCCTCCATGCGACTGCTGGTGGACACCCTCCTCGGGGATGGGGACGACACCCGGCCGGACCCCGAGCGGTCCCGGGAGTACCTGGAGCTGATCGCGGCGGAGAACGCCCGGCTTTCCCGTCTGGTGGACAGCTTCCTGACCTTCTCCCGCATGGAGCAGAACCGACGCACTTTCGACCGGGAGCCGGTGGCCCCGGAGGCGGTGGCGGAGGCCGCGGCGACGGCGTCGGCGAATCGATTCGAGGCGGCGGGATTCCACTTCGAGGTGGACATCGACTCCGACCTGCCGGATCTGGTGGGGGACCACGACGCGCTGGTGACGGTGCTGCTCAACCTGCTGGACAACGCTTTCAAATACTCCGAAGACGAGCGCGACGTGCGGCTTTCCGCATTCGCCGAAGGTGGCCAGGTGTGTTTCGCCGTCCGCGACCGCGGCGTCGGCCTGTCCCCCCGCCAGGCGGCGAAGATCTTCGATCGCTTCTATCAGGCGGACCGGAGTCTGTCCCGTCGCGGGGGCGGCTGCGGCCTCGGCCTCAGCATCGTCCGCTTCGTCGTCGACGCCCACGGCGGCACCATCGAGGTCGACAGCCGTGTCGGCGAGGGCAGCACCTTCACCCTCCGCCTCCCCGCCGACCCCACCCCCGCAGCGCCAGGAGGATCCCCGTGACTGACGAACGGAATTCCGGGGCCCAGAAATCCCAAGACTCGGTCCTGATCGTCGAGGATGACCCCACCCTCCTGCGGGGCCTGCGGGACAACTTCGAGATGCGCGGGTTTGGCGTCCGCACCGCCGAGGACGGCGCCCTGGGTCTGGAGCTCGCCCTCGCCGAAGCCCCGGACCTGGTGATCCTCGACATCATGCTGCCGAAGCTGAACGGCTACGAAGTCTGCCGACAGCTGCGCGCCGCGGACCTCGACATGCCGATCATCATGCTCACCGCCAAGGGGCAGGAGGCGGACATCGTCCGCGGACTGGACCTCGGCGCCGACGACTACGTGACCAAGCCCTTCGGCATCCGGGAGCTGGTGGCGCGGGCGCGGGCCTTCCTACGTCGACGCCGGGTCCCCGAACAGGTGCGCCATAGCTTCGGCCCCTGGACCCTCGATCGGGGTTCCCACAAACTGTTCAAGGGCGACGAGGACGTGCCCCTCTCCCCCAAGGAGTTCGGCCTCCTGGAGCTCTTCGTGCTGCGGGCCGGCCGCGCCCTGACCCGCGACGAGATCCTGCGATCCGTATGGGGCGGCGGCGGGCTCCTCGTCTCCACCCGCAGCGTCGATCGCTGCGTCACCACCCTGCGGGGCAAGGTCGAGGAGGATCCCCGGCGCCCCCGGTGGATCCACACCATCCGCGACGTCGGCTACCGCTTCGAGCCCGATTGACGGCGCCCGCTCAAGGAAATGGCGCCTGCCCGGGGAAACACCGCCCCCCAGCGCGAGAAATCCCCGGTCTCGAAGCCGTCCCCGAACAGCCCCGCCGACGTCGTACACCCGCAGGACACCACCGCCAGCGTGTCCTCCACGCCGGCGAAGCGCTCCGAGCTCTCGAAGTGGTCCGCCTCGAAATCGACGTCCACGTCGTCGTCGGTACCGAAAATGCCGTCGTCCCCGAGCCCGAGGGTGTTGGGCAGGTTCCCGCCGCGGTCCATCAGGCTGGCCAGGGGGTTCCCTTGCTCGGTGTGGAAGTTGCCGAAGAAGTGCCCCGCTTCGTGGGCCGCGATGTTGCCGAGGGCCAGGCCCACCAGCTCCAGGCGGGTGGCCCCCGGCGCCAGCGGAAACGTGTTGAGGGAGTTGGGATCCGGCACCGAGCCGCTGAGCAGGTCCAGCAGGACCACCCCCGTTTCCGCCGTCTCCAGGTTCCCGGGGTCGATGGACTGGGCGATGCCGATGGTGGGGATGCCCAGCTCGGCGATGGAGCCGCCGATGATCAGCCGGCTGACTCCCGGCTCGCCGAAGGGGTCGGGGTGGTCGCGGCTGTTGAGCAGTTCGAGATCGAAACCGAGGTTAGGACCGCCGGCGGCGGGGCCCGCCAGGAGGTTCTCCCGCAGCGCCGCGAGGGTGGCGTCGATCACCGCGTCTTCGTCGCCGGGGGAGAGGCCCCAGCGATCCAGGAAGCTGGCGAGGGGCGACAGGGTGGCGTTGCCCGGGTCTCCGGTGAAGATCGACGGGTCGACGGTGGCGCCGTCGAAATCGACGAAGAGTCGCTTGGCGACGGGGGAAGATTCCGAAGGGTGGCGGAAGAGGCGCAGCTCCATGGAGTAGTCGGGGCCGTCCGCACCCAGGACCCGCAGGGCGTATCGACCCGGAAGGGTGGCCACGAAGCTGAGGGCCGCGCGGCCGCCGCCGGGCAAGGGCGAGCTCGGCGGATGGATGCCCGTCAAGTCCTGGGCCGACGCCACCAGCAGCTCGCCCCCGGGACCCAGGAGCTGGAGCTCGCGCCCCGCCCCCAGAAGACTGACCCCGAGGATGTCGCAGGGTTCGAGATCGAAGGCGTACCAGTCCTGGTCCCCCCACTCCAGGGCGACCGTCACCGAGTAGTTCCCTTCGCTGCCGACCCCGAAACCGGTGGCCGGGTCAAAGGGATCCGCCAAGACGGCGGCGAAGGGGAAAAGGGAACCGGCGATCGAGAGGTAGACGTCGCCGTCGGACGTGGCCGGAACCGCCAGGAAACTGTCCCGGTTGACGGCGCCGTCCTCGTCCTCGTTGAGGGCCAAGATGTTGCCGGCGGAGTCATAGAGGGCGATGAAGGGGTCGAGGTCCCCCAGGGGCATCGCGGTGTCGACGTCGACCACGATCAGCTGGCCGGTGACCACGTTCGGGATGCGGAAGAAGTCGTGGTCCCCAGAACCGGTGCCGCCGCTGCCGTAGGGGCCGTCGCCGATGGTGCCGGTGATCCGCACCGCGGAACCCGCCACGAGCCCCGTGTCACTGGCCAGGGGGAGGGCGCCGTCGTCCTCGGGAAAGGGCCCCAGGGGATTGGGCGTCGGGGGCGGGAGGAAGGTCCCCGCAACGTTCACCGATGCGGTCTCACCAGGGCCGGTGCCGAAGCCGTCGACGCCGTTGGCCGAGGCCGACGTGTCGTTGGGCTCCGACTCGACCACGGTTGTTGTGCCCCGGGGCGCCGCCCGTCGACGTTCCCTGGCCTGCTCCGCCATCACCGCCCGCCAATAGCGAAGGTCGGGGGTCGCGCCCTCGGGGAGGAAGCTCAGGTAGGGATTGGGCCACGGGGTTCCCAAGTCCTGGAGGGCCTCGAGGCCCAGTCCGGAGAGGGCTCGCGGCGACGGGCCCAGCTCAGGGGGGTCCTCGGCCCCCGCGAAGCCCACCATCCAAGCCATGCCGAGGATCCACCAGGCCCCGGCGAGCCCCGATCCCCTTCGCCTTGATCTCAATGCGCTGCTTCGTTGCACGGCGAAACCTCCACTGTGGAAAGCGAGAGAGGATCCGAAGAGGGGCCAAAGACGCCAAGTGAAACGCTAAAGCGGTGCCCGGGCGGGATCCATGCGACGAGTGGAGCCCGAACAGGGATACGGATAGCGGCCCGGGTTGGACCGCCGCCCTGCTCAATGGTCAAAAAGACCTCCCGCCGAGGAGCATCACCCCCGCCGCGACCGGGCGCTGCGAAGGGCCGCATTGGGTTGCGCATCGCCCCGAACCGAGCCGGGGCAATAGAGAGTCGGCGCGTGGACGCACCGAAATCCACGGGCCGCCGTCGGCCCTTGTTTCATGGGACGGACAGGACCCACAAATTTCGTGGTGTTGCTCCGTTCTGCTGGGCCTGAGCCGAGGTCGACGGCAGCCCGCAGCGGATACAATCCAAGAATCCGTCCAGATCCACATCCCGAAGCGGCATCGAGGGAAGGCACCCCAAGGAGGAAGCATGTCGGCGAACCCCTTCACCCCCGCACTGTTCACGTTTCTCACCGACCTGGCCGAGAACAACGACCGCGACTGGTTCAAGGCCAACAAGGCCCGCTACGAGGAAGAAGTCCAGGAACCCGCCTTCGCTTTCATCAGCGCCTTCGGTCCCCACCTGAAGAAAATCAGCCCGAACTTCCTCGCCATCCCCCGGTCCACCAAGGGCTCCCTTTTCCGTATCCACCGGGACACCCGCTTCTCGAAGGACAAGCGCCCCTACAAGACCCACACCGGCGTTCACTTCCGCCACGCCCAGAGCGGCGACGTCCACGCCCCGGGCTACTACCTGCACCTGGAACCCGAAGGCTGCTTCATGGGGCTCGGCATCTGGCATCCCGACAGCCCCTCCCTGCGGAAGATCCGAGATGCCATCGTCGACGACCCCGCCGCCTGGAAGCGGGCGAAGAACGCCAAGGCTTTCCGCGACACCTTCGAGCTCTTGGGGGACTCCCTCAAGAACGCACCCCGCGGCTTCGACAAGGAACATCCCCTCGTGGACGACCTGAAGCGGAAGGACTTCCTGGGGGGATGCGACCTCACCGAGGACGACATCCTGGCGGACGACTTCGTGGATCGATTCACCGAGCGCTGCCGCGCCGGATCGTCCCTGATGCGTTTCCTGTGCAAGGCGGTGGACGTCCCCTACTGAGCCTTGAGGCTCGGCGGCCCTACGCCTTTCGTCGCACCCGCTGCCGCGACATTCCGAGCAGCGAAATCAGCCAAAGTCCTACCCGCGGGTCAGCCCTATGTCGGTTCTCCCGCGGGTGCCCCTGCCCCTAGACTTTGAACCGTGGAACCCGCCAGCCAGCCTGCCCCCCAAGGCAATCACCACGACGTTCACTTCAGGAGGCAGACGATGCAAGCTTCGAGATCGAATCCGCGGCGCCGAACCGAGTCCCATGCTCTCCGCAACGTGGCGGACCTCCTTCGGGAGGCCGCGCAGACCGGAGCCTCGGCGCGCCTGAGTATCCTCTTCGAAGATCGAACCGCCGCCTCCGTCAAGTTCTATGAAGGCCGCATCGTGTCGGTCCGGTACCTGAGGATGGAGCCCCTCGAGGCCCTGGAAGCCGTGCTGCGCGAGTCGGCCCTGGCCGTCCACCGCAGGGATCTGGACAGCCCCCGCCGCCGCCGGCCCCACTGCACTCCCTACCGGGTCGAGCCGCCGGTGGAGACGGCGGTCCATACCTACGCGGCCCGGTAGGCGCCGCCAGACTCCGCCCGCCCCCCTCGGATCCGAAGATCCACGCCCTCCCCTAGGCCCCTTCCCTCCCTGAACGCCCGCCCCTGGGCGCTCCTCCCGAAGACCTTCGGCCGCCGACTTTCCAAGAAAGTCAGGCTCGATGTCTTCCGTTGGCCCTTGGCGCCGATAGCCCTTTGTAGCCCACGGAAGCGATCCGGAGATCGGGGACGGCCTCTGCCGTCGCCCCGCTGAGATTCCGGGTCGCTCTTCCATGGCCTCCCAGAGCTTCGACCCCTAGCGTCACAAGGAGGAGAACCCCTTGAACCCTGCCCTTCGACTTTTCAATCCCTCACCCAGACGGTGGACTTCGGCGGTATTCGCCGCGTCCCTGCTCGCCCTGATTCTCGCCGCGCCTGCGGAGGCCGCGCCCTGCGCCGGCAGTGACCTCCAAGGCGTGGTCTTCCACGACTACGACGCCGACGGCGCCCGCAGCACCGACAACGTCGAGGTCGGGATCGGCGGCGCCGTGGTCAGCGTCTTCGCCAACGACGGCAGCTCGGTCTCCTGCGAAACCCTGGCGGACGGCGCCTACGGTGTCGACGCCCCCAGCGGCGGCTTCCCCGTGCGCGTCGAGGTCACCCTGCCCGCCGGTTTCCGCTGGGACGCCCTGGAGCCCGGCGCCGCCGGCCCCACGACCGCCTTCTTCGCCTCCGGCGCCGCCACCGGGCTCGACGTCGGCTTCAACGTGCCCCTCGACTACTGCCAGCCCAACCCGGACGTCCTCGCCACCTGCTTCCTCCACGGCGACCCGCAGGTGGCGGGGTCCCTCGCCGCCGACCTCGACACCATCGTTTCGGTGGACTACGACCGCACCGTACCCAGCCCGGTCCACGTCGCCGTCGGGGCCCAGGTGGGAAACGTCTGGGGCCTGGCGTACCAGCGCTCCAGCAACAGCCTGTTCGCCGCCGCCGTCCTGCGGCGCCACGCCGGGTTCGGGCCGCTGGGCATCGGTGGCATCTACCGCATCGACTACACCAGCGGTTCTCCGGTGGTGAGCAACTTCGTCGACGTCACCTCGATCGGCATCCCCGTCGGCACCGACCCCCGCACCGAGCCGGGGGAGGATCCCCCCGGCGGCGGACCCACCGGCAACGAGCCGGGGCTCGACAACCTGACCTATGAACAGGTGGGCAAGGTCGGCCTCGGGGATATCGACGTCGACGAGGCCACCGGTGCCCTGTGGGCGATGAGCCTCGGCGACCGCACCCTCTACCGCATGGACATCGGCGACGACGCCACCCCACCCACCGCGGCCACCCCGTTCCCCCTGCCGGCGGTGAGCTGCACCGACGGAGTATTCCGTCCCTGGGCGGTGAAGAGTCACCGGGGCCGGATCTACATCGGCGGCGTCTGCTCCAACGAGACGATCTCCCCCTACCCCGCCCCGGGGGGATTCATCG
This sequence comes from Acidobacteriota bacterium, assembly GCA_038748685.1. Lineage (GTDB taxonomy): Bacteria > Acidobacteriota > Thermoanaerobaculia > Multivoradales > J023 > JAUIJL01. The sequence continues at coordinate 23,479 of JBCDIS010000016.1, forward strand.
ACTACCCGGACCTCGTGGGCTATATCTACTCGATGGACCCCGACGACGGCGTCTTCTCCCTCGAGCTGACGGTGCCCCTCAACTACCGGAAGGGTTGCTCCCTCGGCAGCAGCGGCTGCCAGTGGAACCCGTGGACCGACCTGACCACGGTGTCCCAGGTGACTGGCGGCAACCGTCCCCGCCACCCGACGCCGATCCTTTCGGACGTCGAGATCGCCGACGACGGGGATCTGATCGTCGGTTTCACCGACCGCACCGGGCTGCAGTACGGCATCTTCGCCCCCGCCCCCAACACCACGCCGACCGACGCCTCCGTCACCTCGGTATTCGCCGGCGGCGACATGCTGCGGGCCGACTACGATCCCGAGACCGGAACCTACACCCTCGAAAGCAACGGCATCGTCGGCGGCTTGGCGGGCGCCGGCGCCGGCAACCTCGAAGGCCCCGGGGGCGGCGAGTACTACTCCGCCTCCACCGCCAACATCCACTTCGAGCTCTCCCTGGGGGGCTACGCCGTGCTGCGGGGCTCCAACTCCTTCGTCGGCTCGGCGATGGATCCCGTGACCATCAACTCCGGCGGCCTGCTCTGGATGCACGAGAAGGGGGCGACCCCGGGGGCCCGGCTCGGCGGGTACACCCTCTACGCCAGCGCCGCCCCCCCCACCTTCGCCAAGGGCACCGGCATCGGCGACGTCGAGCTGCGCTGCGATCCCGCCCCGATCGAAATCGGCAATCGGGTCTGGTGCGACGCGCCGGTCCGCGGCCAGTTCGGCGACGGCGTCCAGGGGCCCGGCGCCCCGGACCTACCCCTCGGGGGCGTCACCGTCGACCTCGTTTGCGACGGCGGCGGCGTCGCCTCGACGGTCACCGCCGCCGACGGCACCTATGGTTTCAACGCCTCTAACGTGGCCGGGGGTCTCCCCCCCGGCGGCGCCTGCACCCTGTCCATCGACACCTCCCAGGCTGCCCTCGGCGACTGCGACCTGCCGGCCCCGAGGGACTCCGGGGGCGCGGACCCGGGCGCGGACCTGCGGGACAGCGACGGCGGCGACCCCGACGGCGACGGAATCGTGGAAGTCGACTTCACGCTGGGCGGCCCCGGGGCCAACGACCACTCGCTGGATTTCGGTTTCGTCACCGCGCCGACCATCGGCAGGATCGGCGACACCGTCTGGTGCGATGGCCTCGAAGGCTTCGGCGACGGCATCTTCACCCCCGGCGAGGGGCTGGCGGGCATCTCCGTCACCCTCTTCGCCGACGACGGCTGCAACGACACCGCCGACGGCCCACCCCTATCCACCGCGGTGACCTCCGGGGACGGCCAGTACCTCTTCACCGATCTCCTCGTGGGCCCCACCGGCGATCCGGTTTGCTACGTGGTCCGAGTCGACGCCGCCGACCCCGATCTGGGGGTCTGCACCCTCCCGATCACCGACATCGAAACGACCCCCGATCTCGACGTCGACGGCCCGGAGGATCTCGACAACGACTTCGGCTTCGTCGAGCCCTGTGTGGACCCGGACGGTGACCGCGTCTGCAACGAGTCCTGCACCGACGATCGGGACGGCGACGGCGTCCCCGACTGCGACGACTACGACCCCCAGGGATACTTCTACTGCGAAGATTCGGGGGAGATCCTGCCGGGGGGCCGGGTGGAGGTCTCGGGCCCCGGCGCCGTGACCCTCTTCGAGGACGGCTCCACCGGCCGCTACGCCTTCCAGACCGACGGCACTCCGGGGACCTACACCCTGCTGATCACGCCGCCGGCGTCGTATCCCCTCAGCTCCGCCTGCCCCGACCAGGGCATCCTCGATCCCACCGGCGGCCCGAGCCCCCTGACCCTAGGGGCCGGCGAGATCGTCGACACGGGTCAGCTACGGTCGGAGCTATGCGGCGACAACCCGTTCTACCTGACGTTCGAGCTCGAGCCCGGGGATCCGTTCGTCATCAACAACAATATCCCCCTCGCCAGCTGCGCCGTGCCGGTGGTCGAGATCCCCACCGCCACGGAGTGGGGCTTGGGGTTCCTCATCCTTCTGCTGGCCCTCGCCGGGGCCCTGACGATCCGCATGCGCTCTTGACGTTCGTCGCGGGTCGGGCCCGCCCGGCCCGCGGCGACTTTTCGATAGCTACGCTCTTTCCACTTTTCCCTTGGAGAACCCATGGCCGATTACACGATCCTCGTGACCTACGACAGCTCCTCGAACACCGTCACCTTCGGCGGCGACGCCGACCTCAGCGGCGGTATCGACGTCGACTGGGGAACCGCCCAATCCAAGACCATCTGCTTCCAGCTCCTCGGAACGGTGGGGGACACTTGGGCGGGCATCCGCATCGCCCGAAAAGAGTCGGATGTCCACAAGGCGCCGGCGAAGACCGAAACCCAAGGCCTCTACGGCTCCACCTGTTTCGAGGTCGGCCCCACCAACAACGCCGTCGATCCACCGATGCTCACCATCACCGACGTCAAGAACCCCGTCAGTGTCTCCGACGGCAGTTGGTTCTACTGCCTCGGGATCCTCCACCCCAACGGCGACAAGTCCTGGCCCGATCCGCGGATCGACAACCCAGGCGGCGAGAGGATCTTCAACCGCGGGCTCATGCACGCCCGCAAGCCCCAGCCCTGAACCTGAGACCCGTTCAGGGGTCCGCGGACAGCGTCCGTTCGAGCCGCGGCGCGTAGAAGCCCTGCCGACGCAGGGCTTCCACCACCGGCCTCGCCTCCTCCCCGCGGCCGAGCCCCAGCAGAGCCTCGGCCCTCGCCGCGAGGACTCGGCCGTCGGCGTTCGGTTCCGACCTGGGGGTCTGCGCCAGCGGCGCCAGCACCTCCAGGGTCTTGAGGTAGGCGGCCTCGGCGACGGATCGATCCCCCCGAAGCTCCGCCAGGCGGGCCAGCAGCAGCTCGCTGTTGGCCAGCCACCTCGCCGCCCGCAGATCCCCCGGCTGCTCCTCGGCGAGGGACCGGAAGACGTCCCCGGCGGCCTCCAAACCGGCCCGGGCTCCGGCGGGATCGCGGACCGACGTCAGATCCGCCATCTCCACCCTCGCCACCGCCTCCGCCCATCGCCACAGGCGGTCCGAGAAACCCTGGTGCTCCTCGGCGGAGAGAATCCGTCCAGCGGCCCGGAGGTGGGTTTCCGCGGCCCTCGGCTCGCCGAGATCCCGGGACAGGCGCCCTAGACGCAGGCGCGCCCAGGCCAACTTGTACTCCCGCTGCGAGTTCTCGGGGTCCACGGTCACCAGGGCTTCGAACAGCCCCCTCGCCTCCTCCAGGGCGACCCCGGCCTCCGCCAGATCCCCCCGGTCGTGCAGCAGCGCGCCGTATTGCTCCAGGCTGGTGGCGAGGAACTCCCTCCACCGAAGGCTCACCGGCTCCGCCGCCACCAGCTCCCGCTTGAGCTCGATGTCGACCCGATGGTGCTCCGCCGCCTCCCCCAGCCGCCCCAGGTGCCGGAGGCTGCGGGCGACCGCGTCGTGGTTCCTCGCCCTCGAGAAACGCCACTCCTGGTTTTGGGGGTCCAGCGCGTAGAGCTGACGATCGATCTCCAGTCCGTTTTCGAAGAGGGCGAGGGCCCCCTCGAAATCCCCCTGGGCCTGGAGGATCTCGCCGAGGTTGCCGAGGGCATAGCCCAGCTCCAGCCGCCAGTCCTGGTTGTTCGGATCCTTGGCATGGAGCCGCCGAGCGATGTCGAGGTACGCCTCGAAATGGGGTAGGGCCCCTTCGGCGTCGGACTGGCGCCAGTGGGCGTACCCTAGCCAGAACTGGCTCTGGCCGAGATCGAAGAGCCGCTGGCCGTCCCCCGGGTTGCGGTCCACGAGGTGGTTGGCGAGGGCCAGGGACTCGCGGAACGGCGTCACCGCCGCCACCGGGTCCCCTTTCTGCATCCGCACCTCGCCGATCTGGTAGAGCAGGCGCGAACGCTCCGCCAGCTCGTCGTCCGTCAGCTCCTCCGCGGGCACGGCGGCGAAATAGTCGAGGGCCGCGGCGTGGACGCCGTCGAGAACTTCGAGGCGCTCTACCGAGGCCAGCTTTCCCCGCAGGTCGCTGACCATGAAGCCGATGAGGTCCTCCGCCTGGTCCCGCCGCTGGTCCGCCCGGATCCGCTCCGCTTCGGCGCGCTGACGCTCGCGGTCGGCGCGGACGGCGAAGAACGCCACCGCCACCGACGCCACCAGAAGGGTCAGCAGGGCGATCCCCGCCGTCGCCACCAGAAGACGGTGGCGGAGGGCGAAGCGGGTCCACCGGTACGCCAAGCCGGCGGCGTAGGCGTCCACGACCTCGCCGTCGAGAAACCGCTGGAGATCGTCCGCCACGGCCCGGGCCGACGGATAGCGGCCGTCCGGGTCCCGCGCCAGGCAGCGCATGACCACCGCTTCGAGATCCACCGGCACGCTCGGCGCCCGCTGACGCAGGGGTACGGCGTCCTCCCGCGCCGCCTGCTTCAGCAGCTCGATCGCATCGTCCCCTTCGAACGGACGGCGTCCGGAGAAGAGCTCGTAAAGGGTCACCCCCAGCGCGTAGACGTCGACCCGGCGGTCGATGGCCGCAGCGCCCGGCCCCCCAAGGAGCTCCGGGGCGATGTAGGCGGGGGTACCCGCCAGGAGGCCGTCGGAGGTGTCGACGGCATCGGGCTCGGTGGCGATGCCGAAGTCGGCGACGAAGGCCTTGAGCCCCTCTTCCTCCGTCTCCTCCACCAGAATGTTCGAGGGCTTGACGTCCCGGTGGATCAGTCCCCGACTGTGGGCGGCGTGGAGCCCCCGCGCCGCCTGGATCGCCAACCGCACCTGCTGCTCCAAGGAAATGCTGTCCCGAATCTCCCCCAGGGTCTGACCGGCCACGTGGCGCATCGCGATGTAGGGCTGCCCGTCGAGATCCCCGGTGTCGTAGACCTCCAACACGTGCTCATGGGTCACCTGGGCCTGGGCCCGGGCTTCCCGCAGGAAGCGGCCCACCACGTGGGGCTCGCGCCGAGTGAGGAATTTCAGGGCCACGGTCCGCGAGAGCTTCCCGTCCCTGGCGCGAAAAACCCGGGCCATCCCCCCCTGTCCGAGGCAGTCCCCCAGGGCGTACCGGCTCGACACCGGCTCCACGTCCCAGGCCCCGTCACCGGCCTCCGATCCGGTGGGGGCGAAGCAGGTGGCACCTAGGTCGGCGTCGGGCTCGCCGTGCTCCAGGCGGTGGGCCGCCGGCAGCGCCATGAACGACGACGGCAGGACGGCGCTCGCATCGATCCGCCGGCGGACCTCCGCCGCCAGTCCCTGGTCGGCGGCGTCCAACTCCTGCAAGTACGAACCTAAGTCGACGGTGTCGAGGCCGGCGGCGGTGAGCAGGGCTTCCCCCAGCCGGGTCCGCTCACCTTCGGGGGCGGTGACCGTCGTTCCAGGTCCGGGTGTCGCAGCGCCACCGGATTCCTCGCCCTTCAAGCCGGTTCTCCTTCTATGGAGTCTCCTTCGAGCCGGTGGTGCAGCCACAGCCGCACCGAACGCCAGTCCCGGACCACGGTCCTCGACGTCACCCCGAGGACCTCGGCGGTTTCCTCCACCGACAGGCCGCCGAAATAGCGAAGCTCCACCAGCTTCTCGTGCCGCGGATTGACCTCCGCCAGCTTCGCCAGGGCCTGGTGGACGGCCAGCACCTCCTCGGGGCGATAGCTAGCCGGGTCGACGACCTCCGCCCGCACTTCTGAATCGGCGATGGCCTCCATCTCGGACCGCCGCTTGTCCGTCAGGCGGCGCCTGGCCTCGTCGATGAGGACGAACCGCATCGCCCTGCAGGCGACCGCGAAAAAGTGTCCCCGGTCCCGCCAGTCGACGTCCGCCCCGAGCAGCCGAAGGTAGGCCCGATGCACCAGGCTGGTGGTTCCGTGGCGGGCGGGCCGGTCCTTGCGCCGCAGGGATGAACGGGCGAGCATCTTCAGCTCTTGGTAGAGGAGGGACCAAAGCTCCTCCTCCGCCTGGGCACTGCCCTCGTGCCAGGCGCGCAGCAGCCGCGTGATGTCGGTCGTCTTCGGACTGCCGGGCATCGTTGGGGGACTCCTCGGGTTTAAGGCAGTCTAGCAGGCGGATCGCCCAGAAGAAGGCTGACCGGGCGGCCCCAGCTCGCCCCCGATGTCCTCGACTGCCGTCGCGCACAAATACGTTCCCGCCGCCGATATCGGCCCTCCCCTGGCCCTGTTTCAATGGTCGGCACTGGCTTCGGCCAGAGAATCCGCTTCTGGGATATCCTCCCGACATCCCCTCGACGGCCGGTCGCGTCGTAGGTCCATATCTCATCCATTTTGGGAGGAAGAGCATGCCCGCAGGCCCGCTGGCGGACCATCCGCTACACCTGGTCCCGTTCGTCGTCTTCGATGTCGAAACCACCGGACTCGCCCCCCGCGCGGACCCCATCGTGGAGATCGCCGCGGTCAAGGTGACCCTAAACGAGGAGCCCAGGGTCCTCCTCGACACCCTGGTACACCCCCAGCGCTCCATGGGGGCCACCGAGATCCACGGGATCACCCTCCAGGACGTCCAGGGGGCACCTACCTTCAGCACGCTGGTGGAGCCCCTCCTGGCCCTCTTCGCCGGACGGGTCCTGGTCGCCCACAACGCCAGCTTCGACGTCCGCTTCCTGCGGGCGGCGATGGAGCCGTGGGTACCCGACTTCGATCCCCCGCACCTCTGCACCCGGGAGCTCCAGGGGCTGCTGGACGGAGGGCGCCGGCCGTCCCTCGAAGACGCCTGCGTCCGTCTTGGGGTCGAGCTCGAGCGCCGAGGGTCACATTCCGCCCGCGACGACGCCCTCGCCGCGGGACACGTCCTCCAGAAACTCCTCCACCGGGCCCGGAGCGGCGGAGCCCGAACCCTGGACGACCTCGCCAACCTCGACCGAGGTACCCTCCGTCGACGCCTGTGCCGCCCGCCCGTCGCCGCTCCCCCCAGCCTCGTGACCCCCGACGCCGTGCCCCTCAAACCCCGCGTCGCCAAACAGCGTCGGATCAATAAGGGCATCCGCCTCTACCTGGACGGCGTCCTCTGCGCCGTCGCCGACCTGCGGATCGACCCCCACGAGATCCAGAGGATCCGCGCCCTCCAGCGGCAGCTGGAGCTGGAACCCGCGGAGATCCGCGCCCTCCACGCCAAGGTCTTCGCCGAGATGCTCACCCGCTACACCGAGGACCGCCACCTCGACGGCAGAGAAGCCGGGAATCTGCACACCCTCTGGCGCTGCCTCGACCAGCTCGGCTGGGCCCCCGGCGCCGCCGTGGAGCCCAGCCCGTGACAGCTGGCGAGGGTAGTGGGTTCGACGGCCGTGGCCCCGCCGAGACCTACGGCCCGGACCAGGCGGAGGTGCCCCCCGACTCGAAGCCGTCCCTGAAGACGATGCTCTGTCCGTCGGCCTGGATCTGTAGGAACTTGACCGAGTAGCCGTCCCAGGCCCAGATCGACGTCGCGCAGGCGGGGCGGGGGCCGATCGTCCAGCGCAGGGTGTTGGCACCCACCCGCAGCAACTCCGGATCCAGCTCCAGACGGAAGCTCTTCCAGTCCCTGCTGTAGCAGCCTTCGTCCCGATCGTATTCATAGGGATCGACGACGACGTCCGGACGGCCGTTGACGCTGAGCAGCACCTGACCCCGCAGGGGCTGGTGGAGCTGGCCGAAAAGGACCGGGTTCGGCCCGACCCGTGGCAGGTCGATGGTCACCGTCTCCGACGTGCCGAGGGGCCTGTGCCCGTTCGCCTCCAGATAGACCACATCGCTCGCCGGGTAGACCTCGTACAGGCCGACCTCGGGGCCGGTGAAGCGGATGTTGTCCCAATGGAAGGTGTAGGTGTCGGTGTTGCCGGCGGTCGACTCCGGCGTATAAGCGTGGGTCTTGAACTGGACGACACCGCGGGTGAAGGGCAGGCCGTCGGGAAGGTCGACGCTCCACTCGTCGAAACCCCCTGAGGCGGTCTCGATCCCCCAGGTGATGCGGTCCTGGTTCAGGGAGATCCGCATGGTGCGGCGGATCCGTCGATCCGTGAGGGCCGGATCGTCGGGATACAGGGCATTCCAATACGCCCAATCGTAGGTCGACATCTGCCGCTCGTTGACGATCCAGCCGTCCGGCGCGAGGGCACCGCTTCCCACCTTGATGCGTCGGATCAGCCGATTGAAGTCGAAGACGATGCGGTCGTGGGGGTATTTCTCGTCGATCGCCGCGTCCACCGGACCGGCGGCGGCCCGAAGCTGGTCCCGCGGGGTGATGAGCACCTCCCACCAGCTCCGGTTGTCGTGGCCGAGGTTGATGTTGACTTCGAACTCGAGGGTACCGCCGTCGGCAAAATCGAAGTCCTGCTTCGGCCAGAAGCCGCTCAGGGAGTAAGCCTCGACCTCACCGAGGGCCGACATCATGTGGTTCTTGCACAGGAAGAAGCTCTCGTCACGGCGGGTCCCGTCGGAGCTCTGGCTCGTGCGGATCGGGTGCTGTGGAGTCGGCACGACGTTCGGATTGGGACCGTTGCACTGGAGGTCGTGATCCCCCGGGTACTCCCGATAGGCCTTGGTGAACTGTTCCTGGGGATGGGTGCGATGGGTGACCACATAGTCGAAGTTCCCGGGCAGCAGGTCCTGGGACGGCGACGGCGGATCGCCGTCGAAGGTCTCCTCCAAGGCCCAGGGCCCGCCCATCTCGGGACCCTGGGCCGCCTGTGCGTCGACGGGGATCGCCGTCAGAAGGGCGGCCAAGGGCAAGAGAAGCCAACAGCGTGGGTTGGCAGAACTTTCGAGATCATGGCCAGCCTCGCCGGAAGAAGGTGCGCATCGATAGAGCAGCATCGAGTCTCCTAGGGGTTGACCAGGGGTATCCAATCAATTCATTTGAATTTGCAAATACTACATAGATCCCTCTCCCCCAGCAACCCGCCGGGAACCACCCGGTCGGCCCCAAGCGCGGCCCCGCCCTCAGGTCTTCGGCGGGCCCTCGAGCTCAGCGTAGCCGGTGTGGCGCGCTTCGGACGGGGTAGCGCCGAAGAATCGCTTGAACTCCCGGCTGAACTGAGCAGGACTCCCGTAGCCAACCTGGAAAGCCGCGTCGCTGACGGTCATACCGCCCCCCACCAGCAGCCCCCTCGCCTTGTGGAGCCGCACCGCCTTGACGTACTGCAGCGGAGACGCCCCCGTGACGCGTTTGAAGGAACGGTGGAAGGCGGACGGGCTCATGGCCGCCTGCCGGGCCAGGGCGTCGACGCTGATCGGCTCGCTATAGCGCTGATGGGCAAAGCTCAGCGCGCGGGCTATCCGCGCGTAGGGCGTACGCTGCTCCGTCAGCGCGTAGAGGGTGGGTCCGTGGGGCCCGAGCAGGGCCCGATAGAGGATCTCGGTGACCATCGCAGGGCCCAATACGCGGACGTCGGTGGGATTGCGAAGGCAGTGCAGGAGACGCGCGGTGGCCTCCAGCATGGCGCCATCGAGGGAAGCGGGTTCGACGCCGCGCTGTAGCGATCGACTGGGCTCGGGTGAGATCCCCCCGCGCCCTTGGACAGCGGCGATGATCTCGCGGACTTTGACCACGTCGATATCGAGGAAGATCCCGAGGAGCGGCTGGTCTTCGGACGCGTGGGTTTCGCAGTCCATGGGGAGCGGGACGCTGACAATGAGGTACTGCTCGGCGTCGTACCGGAAGCTGCGTCCGTCCAGGTGGGCGACCTTGTAACCCTGGCCGACGATGATGATGCCGGTCTCATAGAGCAGGGGTGACAGCGGTACCGGCTGCGTCGCGCGGAAGAAGCGCACTCCCTCGAGGGGCGTATCGATGAACCCCTGGTGATCCTGGAGGCCCAAGGTCGCGTCGAGCGCCCGCAGGCGCTGCTGGAGAAGCGTCATCGTCTCAAGTCGCCATAGCTTAGTGGGGAACGGTGTCTATCTGGGGAAAGGCGGGGCCGCAGGTTAAGCGGAGACCGCGCCGCCGACTACGCCCGATGCCGAGAAGGGCAGGATCGAGTAAGCATTCAGCAGGATCATGTCTTTGCCCCCCCAAGCCGCGGAAGCATACTGCGGATCGGGGCGGCACCCCGCCCCCACGCCCCTGAAGTCCGTTTCCGAAGAGGTCGTTGCGGACCCCGATCGCCGGCATGGCGACGGGACCTCCGGACCGCTTCTCCAACCCCGAGGAGAGACCCCATGTACGGTGTAGAAGCTCAACTGGCGACGATCAGCCCAGAGAAGCTCCAAGTCGTCAAATCCCTGGCCGAGTTCGCGGTCCGCCCCATGTTCCGAACCCCCGTGCACAAGACCCCCGAAGCCCACGGCATCACGGACTACGAGGATGTTTTCTTCCCCTCCGCCGACGGGGTGGGCCTCGAAGGGTGGCTGGTGCGCGCCCGGGGATCCGATCGCCTGATCATCGTCAACCACCCCATGCCGATGAGCCGGTCAGGATTCACTGGGCACTGGGGAGAGCCGTGGAGCGGAGTCGACGACATCGAGATCGACTTCGTCGCGCACATCGCCGCACTCGTGCGAGCGGGCTACAACGTGCTCGCCTACGACCTGCGCAACCACGGCGCCAGCGACGCGGCCAACGGCGGCATCTGCGGCATTGGGCGCTATGAATGGCGGGACTGCGTCGGTGCCAAACACTTCGTCGACGCCCACCCTGACCTGCGGGGAATGGCGATCGGACTCTACAGCCGCTGCACCGGGGGAAACGCCCAATTCGAAGCCATCCATCGCCAACCGGGACTCTTCGAGGACGTGCGGTGCATCCTTTGCCCCCTGGTGGTCTCGATGGGCTCGCTGATGGGCCGGTTCGCCGAGCTCCAGGGGGTGGGTGAGTACCTGGATCTGATGGACTTCGAGCAGGTCAAACTGGGCGGGTTCAGGAACGCGGAGATGACGCCGCATCTCTTTGCACCCTCCGTCAAGATGCCGGCGCTGACCATGCAGGTCCGCGGAGACCTCTGGACCACCGACGAAGACGGCCTCGAAACCTTCGATCTCCTCGGCAGCCGAGACAAGGAGATCTTCTGGGTAGAAGGCACCACCCGCCGCTTCGACGGCTACAACTACTTCGGACAGAACCCCGAACGGATGCTCGCGTTCTTCGACACCCACATGCATTGACCGCCGGGGCCATGACTCCGGGCTTCGGCGGAGGGCGCTGACGACATCAGCGAGCGTCCTGCACCTCCACCGTCACCTCGCCGCGGATCACCTCGCCGCCGAGGGTGAAATCGCTGTGATCGCTGCCGTTCAGCGTCACCTCTACGTGATGGCTTCCGGGTTCGAGGGCGCCGAGATGGAACCAGGGGCCGTAGAGACGCCCGACCTTTCGGCCGTCGACGAAAACGTGCCCGTGCCCTTCGTTGGCGATACTCGCTTGGCCGTTCTTCTCCGGGGTGAAGGTCCAGTTGTCGATTCCGACATGCAGGTCGAAGTGGCCCGGGGCCTCCTCGACCACCTCCAGGGAGGTAAACGAAGGGGGCGAAGGGGAGTCGTCCAGGGCGATGGCCCCCACACTGTGGCGCTCGGTGGCCGCGGCCGCGTCCTCGAACTGCCGGTGGGCCGACCATGAGTAGGCGAGGCCGATCAGCACCGTGATCACCACGAAGTTGACCCCGGCGAAGGTGCACCGCAAGGCCAGCTTTTTGTGAATAGCGATCGGCGGTTTGTAGAGCGTGCCGGCGCCGTTGAGCAAGAAGACCACCAGCGCGGCGTGCAGGGGGGTGTGTCCGATCACCTCCACTTTGCCGAACACCAGGGTCGTCGCGAAGAAGACGAGCGTAATCACGGCGGCGAGGGGACGCTCGAGGAGACCGATCAGCAGCAGGAAGCCGAGGCCAATTTCCACGAAAGCCGCGGCCTGGAGGAAAAAGTCCGGGGGAAAACCCAGCGCCAACTGCGGCGTCTGCTCCAACAGGTACAAAGCCCAGCTCGGATAGAAGAGCTTCTCGTAGCCGAGCCAAACCAGGCTGAAGCCCATCGACGCGTAGAGCGCCGGGAGGCCGAGGGCGCGCAGGTTGTTCCGCTTCGACCGGCTGGAGATCAGATAGACGCTGATGCCGAGGTAATGCAGATAGTCGAGCATGTGAAAAAGCCCGAACTCGACGACGGCGCCCAAGAAAATCAGCGCGATTCCGACGCCCCCCAGGGCGACCCCCCGCAGAAAAAGGAGGGAGAGGGCCACCACGAATTGCAGCCAGACCAGCCACGGCGAGTCGGAACCCAGCTCCGGCGCCAGCACCGCATCCGACGACCAAGAGAGGAGAAGCAGGGCCGACATCGCCAGGCGCATCACCGACAGACTCGCGCCTTGACGGTTACCCAGCCAGTCGCTGACGACCTGAAACCAGGGGCTGTCCCCCAGGCGCCGATCGACGAAGACCAGGCCGACCATGACGAAGGTGCCGACGGCGAGCAGCGAAAAGAAGGTCGGCGACGCCACCTCCGCGATCCGCAGGGGTGGGGTGGCGTAGTCGAAGTCGCTAAACCACTTGACGTGGGCCGAGGCCTCCAAAGCACCCAGTCCAAGCACCAACCCCAGGCCGCCGACTCGCCATCCGCCCGCTGAAAATCGCATCGTGGGTCTCCTTGGACCGCTGCGGGTGGAGTGCCCGCCTCTTCCTGCGCCCCCACCCACATGGCTGGCAGTTCCAGCAGGGCGATGTGGAGGACGCTTCGTCGCCCAAGAGGTCCTCACGCCCGCCTTGGCTCTCGGGGATGCACCGAGCCGCGGCTACACCACTTGGCACCTCGTCAGCTGCTGACTCAGTGGTTACTCAACGAAAAAGGAGCCGGCGGGCGGCTCCTCGTAAGTGCTTGATTCTAATGGTGCCCAGAGGCGGATTTGAACCACCGACACCCTAATTTTCAGTCAGGTGCTCTACCAACTGAGCTATCTGGGCACACGTCCCTTGCGGGAGGTGATTTTTACCAGCTGCCCCGACGGGAAGTCAAGACGGTTTTCGGTTCGGTTGCGCACTAGAATACGAGCATGCAACGGACGTGGGCGACGGTCGTTTTCATGGTGACATGCTGGGTCTGGGCCGGACCCGCCCAGGGGTGGAACCCCAGTACCCAGCGGACGATCGCGCTGCAGGCGGCGCGGATCGCCCCCCCGGATCTGTACCGCCAGCTGGTACGCAACCGGGCTTCGTACCTGGTGGGGGTGGAAGAGCCGTTCCGATCCGGGAGCCCTGAGGCCCGGTTCAAGTACCCGGACGGTTCGGGGCAGCTCGACGCGGCGATCGCCGAGCACGTGGGCTACGCGGTCCAGTCGATCCGCGGGCACCGACCGTTCAACGAGGTTGCGTACCGCCTCGGGGTGGTGGCGCACTACCTGGCGATGGCCAACAACCCGAGCCACGCGGCGGCTTCGGACCCCGAGGAGGCCCGCTGGGGTCGGGACTTCGTGACCTACATGGAGAGCATCGAGCCGCGGGTTCGCATCGTCTTCTACGGCTTCCGCGGACAGCAGCCGCTGAGCGTCGACGGGCTCGTGGCGGAGACCCTGAGCCGCAGCCGTAGCCTGTACCCGGTGGTGGGCCGGGAGTACCGGCGGGTGGGCTTCGCCTCGGGCGTGCGGGCCTTTGACGACCGCTCCTCCGCGTACGCCGTGGCGGCCCTGGGGTACAGCCATGCGGTCAGTGACATCGCAGAAGTGCTGCGCTATATTTGGCTCGAAGCCGGGGGGATCGACACCCGCCCGTCGCTCCCACGACGCGGCCAAGGGGTCGTTCCGCTGAGTCCCCTCGGCGGCTCCCCAGCGTCCCCCCGCACCACCCGCTGATTCCCTCCCTGAACCCGATCCGGACGCCACATGCTACCCACCCAGAGAGCCCTCGTCTCGGTCTTCGACAAGACCGGCCTGGATACCTTTGCCCGCGCCCTCGCCGAGATGGGGGTCGAAATCCTGTCCACCGGCGGCACCCGGAAATATCTCGAGAACGCCGGTATCCCCGTCACGCCGGTCTCGGACGTGACGGAGCATCCGGAGATCCTCGGCGGACGGGTGAAGACCCTCCACCCTCGGATCCACGGCGGCATCCTCGCCGACCGCTCCCGGGCCGGTCACTTGTCGGAGCTTCAGGACCATCGGATCCAGCCCATCGACCTGGTGGTGTGCAACCTCTATCCGTTCCAGCAGACCGCCGAATCCGGCGCGTCGTTCGCCGAAGTGATCGAGATGATCGACATCGGCGGTCCGACCATGATCCGCGCCGCGGCGAAGAACTTCGGCGGCGTGGCGGTGGTGGTGGATCCGAGGGACTACGCCCAGGTCCAGGCGGCGATGGAGGACGGGGATCGGCAGATCCCGGAGACCCTACGCCGCGGCCTCGCCCTGAAGGCGTTCCGCCACACCCAGGAATACGACGCCGCCATCGCCCAATGGCTGACGCGACAGAGCGGCGAGGACGAGAATCTCTTCCACCGCCGACTGCTGATGCCCCTGGCCCTCGATTTCAGGCCCAGGTACGGCGAGAATCCCCACCAGGCCGCCGCCGTCTACCGCACCGTCGGCGATCGGGGGATCTTCGGCGGCATGGAGCAGCTCCAGGGCAAGGAGCTGTCCTACAACAATCTCCTCGACGCCGACGCCGCCCGCAAGATGGTCGCCCTCTGGGAAGAACCGGCGGTGGTGATCGTCAAGCACAACAATCCGTGCGGCGTGGGACGCGGGGAAGATTTGGTCACAGCCTACGAACGGGCCCTCGCCTGCGATCCGGTCTCCGCCTTCGGCTCCGTGATCGCCGTCAACAGGCCGGTGACCGGCGAGCTCGCCGGGGCGATGAAGAAGCTCTTCGTCGAGGTTGTCGTCGCCCCCTCCTTCGACGAAGACGCCAGGGCCCGCTACGCCGGGAAGAAGAACCTGCGCCTGCTCGAGTGCCCCGTCTACCGGCCCGCCGACGGCGAGGTGGAGCTGCGGGCGGTCGACGGCGGCTTCCTGGCCCAGAGCCCCGACGCTCAGCCGGAGGACCCCGCCGACTGGCGCTGCGTCACCCAGAGGCAGCCCACCGACGACGAGCTGCGGGCCCTCGACATGGCCTGGCGGGTGGCGCGGGGCGTCAAGTCCAACGCCATCATCCTAGCCACCGCCGATCAGTCGGTGGGTATCGGCGCCGGCCAGATGAGCCGCGTCGACGCCAGCCGCCTGGCGATCGCCAAGGCCCAGGTGCCCACGGCGGGCACCGCCGCAGCTTCGGACGCCTTTTTCCCCTTCGCCGACGGCCTCGACACTCTGGCGGAGGCGGGGATCTCGGCGGTGGTCCAGCCCGGCGGCTACAAGCGGGACGACGAGGTGATCGCCGCCGCCGACGCCCACGGAATGACCATGGTGCTGACCGGCCGGCGTCACTTCCGGCATTGAGATCCGAGCCCCACCGATACCCGACCCACGATACCCCCAGGAGGCCGAGATGACCCCGAGAGATCCCCTTTTCCGGCGCGCGGACGGGGGCCCCCGGCGCGCCCACCGGCCCCACCCCCGCCTCCCCTCGGTGGCCGTCGCGATCGCCCTCGTGGCCGCCTGCCTGCACCTCGGCGGCGGGATCCGCGCCGCCGGCGCCACCAGCCCCTGGTCGCTGCTGGAGGACCTGCGCTCCGGCCTCGAAACCGCCGGGCCGATCACCGCCCGGTTCGAGCAGACCTATGTGCCCGCCGGATTCTCCTCCGGCGACACCGAGTCGGGCCACCTTTCCCTTTGGCTGCCGGACTGCCTGCGCTGGAACTACGAGAAGCCGGAGCAGAAGAGCTTCCTACTGTGCAAGGGCGAGGTATACGCCTGGAGCCCCCAGGAGGACGGCGGACGCCACTACCGCATCGACCCTTCCCAGGAGCCCGGGCTCGATCTCCTCCTCGTGGCGGTCCCCAAGCTCCAGGAGCGGTACGTGGCCTCCAGCGAGCGGTTCGACGACGGGACCTACGAGATTGAGCTGGAGGTTCCCCCGGACGTCGCGGAGGGTTTCAGCGCCCGCATCCGCGTCGACCCCGTGGCGGAGCGGGTGGTCGCCCTCGAATACACCGACGGTGAGGGCAACAAGACCCGCTTCGCCATCACCGGCTACCAGGATCTCGCCCACACAGCCCTCTTCCAGCCGCCGAAGGACATCCAGTGGACCGAGGAATGAGCGTCTCCCACCCCTCCGCCGCCGACCTCCGGGCCCGGTCCCAACCTCCGGCCCCGCCGGCCCGAACGCCACTGATCGCGGCCGTCGCCGCCCTTCTGGCTTTCCTCTGCGCGGCCCCCTGGGCGGCAGCGGAAGACCTCAAGACCGGAACCAAGGTTCCCATCGGCGGCAAGGTAGTGGACGCCGACGGCCAGCCGGTGGCGGGGGTTACGGTGCTGCTGGAGGTGTCTCGGACCTACTTCTCGCTGCGGAAAATGAAGGAGATTCGCGGGGATCGGCTGAAGCTGCCCACCTCCACCGACCGCCAGGGGGGATTCCACTTCGACTGGCGTTGGGACCAGCACCACAACACCTTCGAGCTGGCCGTGGGCCTGGAGGTTCGCCGGGACGCCCGGGACGACTTCGAGATCGTCGACCGGCGTTCGGTCACCGAGACGGTCCTCGCCGGCGGCTCCCGCGACTTCGTCCTGGAGGTGGAGGACGCCCACTACCTACGCTGGCTGCGGCGCTTCCTCGACGGTGACGCGAGCGCCGGGGAGACGCGCATTTTCGAGCTCCACGGCCGTCCGGACCGCCTTGAAATGGCCGCCGACGCTCCGGGGGTGAGCACCTGGTGGTACTTCTCCCTCGGCAAGGCGGTCCGCTTTCGGGACGGTTCCGTGGAGCAGGAGACGGCCTTCGACCCCGTCGTCCCCGAGGGCTGAGCCCGTCACGGCGCCCGGGGTCAGACGACCCCGTAGCGCACCAGCACGTAGGCCGTCATGGAGACGACGAAGGTGAGAAGGGCGCCGCCGTTGAGGAGGCGGCCCGCCAGCGCCGGGAAAGACCGGCGATCCCGCCGACGGCCGAGGATGCCGAAGATCAGTCCGGGGATGAGGAGTATCGACAGCTCGCCCCAGACCCGCAGCATCCCCCGGGACCAGTCGGCGGAACTGGCGACGAGATAGGCGCCGGCGAAGGCGAGGATCGAGGCCCAACCCCAGGTCATGGGTATGCGGACCACCTCGTAGGCCCCCTCGTTTCCCCGCTGGGGCCTCGACGACGGTCCTTGCCGCCCCGCTGGACGGGATGTCATCGTCCTTCTCCCCGGTGCATACCCCGACCCTAGCAGTCCGTGGCACGTCGGCGGACCGGACCCGCACGCCGCGGCCCAAAGGGGGCGCTATGATCCTGGGTAGCTTCCCTCCTCCTGGTCCGATCCACTTCGAACCCCGTCCCGAGTTGGACCCAACCCCATTCCGCACCCGAGCTCCGCGATGCCATTCGAAGCCCCCTCCTCCCTTCCCCCCGGCCACCGAAACTTCCTAGAAGCGCTGGTCCGCCGACTTCCTTCCGACGAACGCCTCGTCGGCGTCGCGGCCGGCGGCTCGTACCTCACCGACGCCATGGACCCCTACAGCGACCTCGATCTCGTGGTGGCGGTGGAACCGAGCGCCTTTGGCCAGGTGATGGAGGACCGAAAACAGATCGCCGCGACCTTGGGCCCCCTCCTGGCGTCGTTCACCGGCGAGCACGTCGGGGAGCCGCGGCTGTTGATCTGCCTCTACGGGGAACCCCTGCTGCACGTCGACCTCAAGTTCGTCGCCCTCGGGGACGCGGCCCAACGGGTCGAAGACCCCGCCATTCTGTGGGAACGGGGCAGCCGATTCTCGGAGGCGCTGCGCGGTGGCCGGGCCGAGTACCCGATGCCTGACCCGACCTGGATCGAAGATCGGTTCTGGATCTGGATCCACTACGCGGTGACCAAGATCGGCCGCGGAGAGCTCTTCGAGGCCCTCGACTTCCTCGCATTCCTGCGAACCTTCGTCCTCGGGCCCTTGGCCGCGGTCCGCGCCGGGGCGCGCCCCACCGGCGTCCGCCGACTGGAGGTCGTCGATCCGGAATTCGCCCGCGAATTGCAGCAGACCCTGGCCCGCCACGACGCCCGGGACTGCCTGCGCGCGGTGGACGCCTGCGCCGAGCTGTACCGGGACCTGCGGGCCCACGCCAACGCCGTGGAACCCCAGGCCGAAGCGGAGGCGGCGGCCATGGGGTATCTCCGCCGAATCGGAGCGAAACTCGGGGACGCGGAAACCTAGCCCCTAGGGAGACTGGCTACGCTTCAGGTCATGCCGCGCCACTCGACGCCGCAGGGACTGCCGGCTGAGCCCCAAGGCGCGGGCCGCCCGGGTCAGGTTGCCCTCCGACCGGCGCAGCGCCTCGTCGACGACCAACGATTCGATCCTCCCCAGATCCAGGGACTCGAGGGCACTGGGATCGATCCCCGGCTCCGCCCCCGGGGTGCCCGATCCCAGGTGCTCCGACGTCAAGTCTTCCCCCAATAGCTCGGCGTCGATGGCCTGGTGGGGGCGGCAGCGGTGGACCCACCGCTCCACCCCGTGCCGAAGCTCCCGGACGTTTCCGGGCCACGGATGCTCCACCACGCGACGCAGGGCGTCGACGGTGAAGCCGCGGACGTCCTTCGAGGCAGCCCCCGCCGACGATCGGCAGAAGTGCTCCACCAGGGCCGGAATGTCCTCGCGCCTTTGCCGGAGGGGCGGGACGTGGAGGACCGCCCCCGCCAGCCGGTAGAAGAGATCCCGCCGGAACTGACCCGCGGCGACGGCGGCGGCGAGGTCGCCGTGGGTCGCGGCGACCAGCCGAGCGTCGAAGGGCTGGGGCTGCTTCCCGAGGGGCTGGACCTCCCCCCCCTGCAGCACCCTCAGAAGCTTCGCCTGGAGCCCCTCGGGCATGTCGCCGATCTCGTCCAGGAACAGGGTGCCACCGGCCGCGTCGAGAAACCGCCCCTCCCGCTCACCGACCCCCGTCGCCACGCCGGCGCCGATGCCGAAAAGCTCCGCCTCCAGCAAATCCTCGGGAATCGCAGCGCAGTTGATGGCGACGAAGGGTCCTCGGGCGCGCCGGGACGAGAGATGGACGGTCTGCGCCACCCCCTCCTTTCCCACCCCCGTTTCGCCGAGGACGAGGACGGGGAGCTCCGAGCATCGAAGGGCGTGGACCTGGGACAGCAGCGTCGCCATCGCCGGGGATCGGCCGGGGATCCAGCCGTCGGGGTAGCTCAGGTCCTTCTGCGGGGAAGGGGCCGGATCGATGCTCGGGGTTTCCCGGCCGAACGCTCCACTTTCGACGTCGGGGGGCTCCATCTCGATGGCCAGCTCCCCGTCGGCCGCGGGGGTCCACTCGACCCTCATCTCCACCGCGGCGAAACCCACCCGGTCGCCGACCGCGAGCCGCGCCCGGTCCACCGGCTCACCGTTCACCGTCGTCCCGTTCTTGCTGGCGAGGTCCTCCACCGTGAGGCCACCCTCCGTCAGCCTGACCACCGCATGCCGCCTCGATACCCCTGAGCTGTCGAGGCAGATTCGGTTCCCCGGCAGGGACCCCACCCCGTTGCTCCCCGGAGCCAGCCTGAAACAGCGGCCGCCGTCCACCCCGACCCCCTTCAGGATCAACCGTTTCTCCCCGCCCTCAGGTCCCATCGCCGCCCACCCCGTGGCGCCGCAACCAGGCCGCCGCCTCGCCCGCGGCACCTTGGTCCTCGGGTCCCGCGGCGACGGCTTCGCGGACGTGTGCGAGGGCTTCCCCCCGATCCCGATCCCACAGGGCCCGGCCGAGCAGCCAGAGCCGCTCCGCCGGCCTGGCTTCGTATCCGGGCATCGCGCGGTGGATGGCAGAGGACCTGCGCAGGGCCTCCAGGGCTCCGTCGATGTCCCCGGATTCGAGGAGGGCTCGGCCGAGGAGGGTCAGGACATCGGCGACGAGGGGGTGCTCGGCCCCCAGGTAGCGACCCATCCCCTCGGCGCTGCGCCGCAGCGACTCCACGGCGAGGTCCACCTCGCCGGTACCCAGATACAGCTCCCCCCATCCCGCGCCGACCCCGTGCCGCGCGCTGCGGCCCGGGGGAATCTGGGGCAGCCAAAGGTCCGCCCGCTCCAGGGCGTTCCGGGCCCGTTCCCAGTCCCCAAGACCCCGCGAAGCCTCCGAGAGGTTGATGAGCGCGGTGACCCTCTGGAGGGGGGACGGCTCCTCCTTCACCTCGAGATACCGGTCGTATCGATCGGCGGCCTCGGCGAAGCGTTTCTGGCGAATGTCGATCATGCCGAGGAAAAAGAGCCGCTCCGCCTCGAGGTCCCGACGGTCGCCGAGGGTGGAGATGGTGGCCTCCGCCATACGTCCAAAAATGTCCGCCTCCTCCACCTCGCCCCGCAGGAAGCCGACGACGATCAGCTGCAGGTAGGCCTTCGCCAGCAGCTCCCGGTGGCGGGTCGCGAGGCCGACGGAGACGGCGTCCACCAGATGGGACTTCATGCCCGCCGAATCCCCCAGGCGCCCCACCACCCGGGCCAGCTGCAGCTGAGCCTCACCGACCAGGGGCCGATAGCCGAGGGCCTGCGCTTCCCCCAGCGTTGACTCCAGTTCCGGCAGGGCGTCCCGGTAGCGCCCCGCCAGCTCCAGGGCCAAAGAGTCCGCCAGCCTCCCGCGGACGCGGGCCACGGCGTCCCGATCCCCCTCCCCCGGCGGCGGCAGGTCCGCCAGGGCCTGCCGATCGAGGCACGGCGCCACCCCCGGAAGGCCGTGGACGCTATCCGCCGCCTCCCCCAGCACCTCCGGCGCCCCCGCTTCGAAGAGCCGGAGCAGAGCCCCCAGGGACCGATGCCGGTCTTCGAGGCACGCCGTCTGCCGGTCCAGCAGCGCCGGCGACTGCTCCCCCCGCACGTGGGTCGCTTCGCACGCCTCCACGAAGGCGGACCGGAGCCGGAGGACTTTGGCGTCCAGGGCGGACTCCGCCCGTCCCCAGGACGAGGGGGACCCGGCGTCGGCGAAAACCCTTTCCAGGGCCCGGCGCCGCTCACCGCCCCAGGTGCCGTCCAGGTGCCGGCCGGAGAGCCCGCAGTCGATGGCCTGGGGAGCCGCCGAGAACCCCTGGGACACGGTGAACACCAGGGTGCCCAGGGCCACCGCCGCGGCCGCCAGGATCCCCGCCCGGCGACGGGGCGGGGTCGCGGGTTCGAGGCTCACCAAGAGCGCATCCATCGACGGAAACCGCTCCGCGGGATCCGTGCGGAGACCCCGCTCCAGGGCCCGCTGGATCCGCCTCGGAACCTCGGACTCCAGCTGGGGAGGACGGCGCTGCCCCTCCGACAGCGTTCGAGGGCCTTGCCCCCCACCCACCCCTTCGTCACCCTGGGGCGCCGGCCACCGATCGAAAAGGGAACGGTAGAGGGCGACGCAGAAGCTGTACTGGTCGCTCCGGTGGTCGACACCGAGCCCCGACCGCTGCTCCGGCGACATGTAGCGGGGGGTCCCCAGGAGCTCTCCGGTGCGGGTGGCGCCGGCCGACGCCGGTGCCGCCGGAGCGGCGGGCACTCCGGGACCCGCCGCCCCCGTGTCCCGCAGTCCGCCACCGGTCCCCTTGGCGAGGCCGAAGTCCAGGATCTTGACCTGGCCATCGTCCGCCAACATCACGTTACCGGGCTTGAAGTCGCGGTGGACCCAGCCCGCGCGGTGGGCGGCGGCGAGCCCCCGACCCGCCCGCCGGTAGATGGCGAGCACCTCCCGCCAGGGTCGGGGGAGCCGCCCCCACTCGGCGAGGGTCTTTCCCTCCACCAGCTCCATGGCGAGGAAGAGGCGATCGCCGACGGTCCCCACGTCGTAGACGGCGACGACGTTGGGATGGGAGAGGCGCGCCGCCGCCTGCGCCTCCTGCCGCAGCCGTCCCTGGGCGCGCTCCCGGGCCCCCGAGTCCATCAGGTCTCCGTGCAGCACCTTGATCGCCACCCGCCGCCGCAGCTCCGGGTCCCAAGCCGCGAAGACGTGCCCCATGCCGCCGCTGCCGATGGCCTCCAGCACCGTATAGCGGCCGAGGAGGGCCCCCCGCCGGATCCCCGCGTCGGAGGCCGCTCTGCGAAGCCATCCCCCGCCGCTGCGCTTGAACGTCGTCGTCGCCGTGGCCATGGTCCCCTTACTCCTCGCTTCGTCGATCCACAGACATTCCATTGGACAGGGCGTAAAACGGGTCTGGATTTAGCTCCCCAATTTGCGGGACTTGGATCCCGGCTCGCCGGGTCCGAGGCCTCCGGCCCGGAGGCGAACCGCACCTAGGCGCTCTGATAGGTTCACCGTATGGCGGAACAGGGACGTTCGGCGGGGCGGGATGCCCCTGGGCTGAGGCCGTAGGTGGCGGGCCGATGAGCGAGCTGCTGGCGGTGGGGCTGGGCGGCTTCCTGGGGGCCGTCGTGCGCTACCGGGTCTCCCAGTGGGCCCAGCGGTTCGGCGACTCCTTCCCGATCGCCACCCTTGTGGTGAACCTGGCGGGTTGCCTGGCCATCGGCGTGGTGATGGCGCTGGCGGAACGGCAGGCTTTGGACCCGCGGCTCCGCCTCTTCCTCGGGGTCGGCGTCCTCGGGGCCCTCACCACCTTCTCCACCTTCGGCTTCGAGACCGTGGAGCTGATGCGCCGGGGCGCCTTCGGGCCCGCAGCCCTGAACGTCGCCGGCAGCCTTCTCCTAGGCTTCGGGGCGGTCTGGCTGGGTCTGACGGCGGGTCGTCTGTGGACCCCGTGAACGCGGAGACAAGGACCGAGGCCCTCCAACGGGGGGGGATCGCCTCCATCGCCGCCGCCCTCCTCGTCGGCCTGGGACTTCGTCTGCGGGACCTGACCGCCGGCGCCTTGCAGTTGGACGAGGGCTACACCGTCGTGCTGGCGTCGGCGGACGTCGGCACGATCCTCCGTACCATCGCCACCGATCCGAACCCCGTCCTGTCGAGCCTGGCCTACAAACTGTGGACGGCGCTCTTCGGCACCTCGGAGCTGGCGTGGGAATCGTTCGCGGTGCTGGTGGGGGTCGTCGGCCTGGGGGTGCTCACGGCCTTCGCGGCCCGGGTATTCGGCCCCCCATGCGCCGTCGCCGCCGCGTGGATCGGCGCCTTCTCGCCCCTCCACGTCTATTTCTCCCAGCAGGTCCGGGGCTATGCCCTGGTCATGCTGTGGGGCACCTTGGCGGCGTGGACGCTGCTTCGGGATCTCCGCTCCCCCTCCCCCCGGCGGGCCGCCGGCTTCGTCATCGCCGCCAATCTGCTGGTGGCGACCCACTACTACGGCCTGCTTGTGGTGGCGGCCCTCCTTTCGGGCGCGTTCCTCGCCCACCCCGGCGGGCGTCTCCGCACCGTCGGACTGGGGGGAGCGTTCACCGTCGTCGCCATCCCCACGCTGTTCTGCCTCTATCTCCAGTACACGGTGTACTACGGCTTCTACTGGATCCCCAAGCCCGCCGGGGTGCTGGTGGAGAACGCCGTTTTCCGCCTGGCGGGGGGCAATCGGCTTCTGGTAGGGATCGCCGCCCTGACCCTCGTCGCCGGAGCCCTCTGGGTCGCCCGCCGGCCGGCGCACCCCCGAGCCCAACATCGCAGAGCCTTCGCGGTGCTCTTCGCCTGGCTGGCGATGCCGGCGGTGCTGGCGGTGGCGGCGTCGGTCCTCGGCAAAGCCTTCTTCCACAGCCGATACATCGTCGTCTGCCTGCCGCCGGTGATCCTCCTCCTCGCCTTCGGCCTCTCCCGTCTCCCCCGGAGGTCTTGGAGGGCGGCGGCCACCGCCTTGGTGTGCCTGCTGTGCGTGCCGCGGCTCCTCGACCAGCACCGGGCGATGGTGGGAACGGCGCCGGAGCAAGCGGCCTACGAGCGGGTGTCGACGGGATTCCAGGAGGGTGACGTCGTCCTGCACGTCACCAAGGAGAGCTTCGTACCGGCCCTCTTCCACCACGGACTCGCCGACGGACGGCGGCTCCCCGAGTACTTCCTCCAGGGTACGCCGACCTCGAACGTGATGGTCTACTGGCTCCCCCACCCCACGGAGCTGTCCCCCGGCGCCCTGGCGGGCTATCGGCGGGTCTGGGTCGTCCGCAAGCTCACGGAGCACCCCCGCCACGCCGAGCGTCTGTTCCAGGATCCCCGGTTCCGTCGACTCGAACCCAAGCTGGTGGAAAGGGACGAGGCGGGGGGCGTCTTCCTCTTCGAATTGACGGCGCTAGCCCCACCAATGCCATCGCCCAAACCCTGAGTACATGCGCAGAGGCTAATTCCGGAGGTAGAATCCCGGTGCAATCCTGGATAAACCAGGCATTGAAACCAAGGAGCCCCCCTCCATGAAGACGTTGACCTTTGTCCTACTAACGCTCTCCCTGCTGATCGCTCTGCCGGCCCTGGCGGCCGAGTCCGCCGAGCCCGCTCCGTCCAACGACACCTCCGCCGATTCCGGCGCGGCGCTTCAGCCGGTGCAGAGCAACCTCACCTTCCCCCTCACCGTCTCCTTCGCCGAGGATACCCAGGCCCGTATGCCCTGCATGTGCGCCACCCCCGACGACTGCGCGCGCCAGGGCTGTGAAGTACACGCCGGCTGCCCGGACTTCGAGGACTGGTGCGTCCTCGTCGCCCCGGGCTGCGGTTTCTGCAACTGCTGACCCCCAGGCCTGCCCCCCGCGGTCAACCGACCGCGGGGGTCGTTTCCGGACCCACGGGATCCGGGGGCGGAGACGCCAGGGCCGCCGCCCGACGCCGGTAGACCCGCCGCAGGAGCCAAAGGTTGGTGAGGGCTTGCAGCCCCACCGACGCCACCGACAGGTACCAGAGGTGGTGCAGCTCGAAGTCCGCGACCTGGGACATCCACACCGCCGGCAACACGAAGGTGAGGAAGCGGGTGCTGCTGGCCAGGAGCGATGGCAAGGTATTGCCGAAGGCCTGGAGCAGGCCGCCGCAGGTGAAGATGAGGCCGGAGGCGACGAAGTTCCACGAAGTGATGCGCAGGAAGTCGGCGCCGATGCGGACCACCTCGGGGTCTTGGGTGAACACGGTCACCAGCGCCTCGGGGCGCCACTGGCAAAACAGGGTCACCGCGAACATCAGGGTCGACCCCATGACCACCGCGGAGACGAAGGTCTCCCGCACCCGGTCGATGCGCCCGGCGCCGTAGTTCTGCCCCGCCACCGGGGCGGTGGAGAAGGCGATCGCCATCGCCGGCAGGAAGATCGCCTGCATGACCCGCGAGCCGATGCCGAAGCCCGCCTGGGCGGCGGCGCCGAAGTCCCGGGTCACCCAATAGATGACGCCGATGTAGATGAACAGGAGACCGAACTCCCCCCCCGGCGGCAGGCCGATGCTGAGTATCCGCCGCCATTCGGCGAGCCGCGGGCGCAGCATCCCGCGGGCGAAACCCACGTAGGTCTCGAGGCGCAGGAAGTAGAGGGTCATGAGGACGACCCCGAAGAGCACCGAAAGAGTGCTGGCGAGGGCGGCGCCCCGCACCCCGAGGGGGTGCCCCGTCAGCCACCCTTGGATGAGGATCGGCGACAGGATCGCGTTGAGGGTCACCGCCAGCATTTGAACCACCATCGACGGTTTCTCGATCCCCGTACCCCGCAGTGCCGAGCCCATCGCCACCGTCGCGAACTGTAGCGCCATCCCCGGCAGGTACCAGCGCAAGTAGTCGACGCCGGCCTGGGTGGTGGCGGCGTCGGCTCCGAGGCTGCGCATGTAGGGGCCGATGGCGGCGTAACCCGCCAACATCGCGGCGGCGCACACCGCCGCCAGCCCCACCGCTTGGTTGAACAGCAGGCGGGCCTGGCCACGGTCCTTCTTACCGACAGCGTGGGCGATGGTGGCCATCGTGCCGACCCCGAGCACCTGGCTCAGGGCGATGACGATGAACTGGATGTTGCCCGCCGTACCCACCCCGGCGATGGCGGCCTCCCCGAGCTGGGCGACGAAGTAGAGGTCCACCAGGTAGTAGAGGGTCTGGAACACCATGCCGATCGCCATCGGCGTCGCCAGGCCCAGCAGGTGCTTGGGGATCGAACCTTCGGTCAGGTCGCGCATCGGTCGCCTCCAGGGTCGCGCGGCGGTTTAGTCGCGCGACGGATCAGACGCCGGCGAACGCCGGATGATACGCCACCCGCCCCTCCGCGGTCTCGCCCGAGGATCAACCGGCGAGACTCAACCGGCGAAGACCTGTCGACAGTCTTCGATCACCCCCGGCCACTCCGTCACGAAATGGCCGACGTTCGGCAGGATCCGCAGCCGGCAGCCGGGAATCTCCCGTTCCAGAGGCTGCGCCATCCCGTGTTCCCCCCGATCGCCGATTCGTGACGCAGCCGCCTATTCGTGGCGCAGGGCCCGCAGCGGGTCGAAGCGAGACGCCCGCAGGGCCGGAAGGAAGGCCGCCGCCGCCGTCACCGCCAGCACCCCCAAGGGCACCGCGAACAGGGTCTTCAGATCCCAAAGGTGGATGCCGAAGAGGAGATGCCCCAGCACCCCCGACAGCAGCGGCGTCGCCGCCACCCCCACCAGCGCCCCCACCGTGGCCATCCGCATCCCCTCCCCAACCACCTGTCGCCGCACGTCGCGGCGCCTCGCCCCGAGGGCCATCCGGATCCCCATCTCCCGCACCCGCCGACGGACCGAGACGCTGAGGACCCCGAACACCCCCAACACCGCCAGCAGGAAGCCGGCGACGGCGAAGGAACCGACCGCCAGGGACTGCATGCGCTCGAAGGTAAAGGCCGCCTCCCGATTGCTGCGGCCGGTCCTCGGATCCCCCAGGGTCAGGCTCGGATCCATCCGTTGCAGGAGCTCCCGCAGTACCCCCAGGGTCGCCGCCGTGTCGACCTCTGACCGCAGGACCAGCCGCTGGCGCGGACGGTACCGCTGATCCGACGAGAAATAGAGCACCGGCTCCCCACCTTGGCTGGCGCGGTGCTGATCGATGCTGCCGACGACGCCGATCACTTCGTGGAGGGGGCCCGGATCCCCCGGCTGGCTGGAGTCGAGCCGGATCGAACGGCCGAGGGGATCGAGGCCGGGCCACAGCGTCTCCGCCGCCCGCCGGTTGACCACCACGACCGCCGTCCCGTCGCGACGGTCGCTGGGCCCGAAGACCCGCCCCGCTTCGAGGGGGATGCCCAGGGTTTCGAAAAAGCCCGAGTCGACGTAGTTCAACCGACTCTTGCGGGGGGTCGAGGCGTCCTCAGGCAGATGGAAAGGCAGGGTGAGGTCGAAGAGGATCGGCGGCATCAGCAGGGCGGAGCTCGCCCGGTCGACCCCGGGAAGGGCAGCCGCCCCTTCCCGGAGCTGCCGGTAGAAGGCGACGCCTTCCTCCGGCGTGTACTGTTGGGCCGGCAATTCGAGATCGACGATCAGGAGGTCCTCGTCCTCGAAGCCGATGTCGGCCCCCAGCCGTAGCTGAAGGCTTTGCACCAGCAAAGCTCCGGCGATCAGCAGCAGCACGCACAGACCCACCTGCGCCCCCGCCAACAGTCGGCCGGCGTCGAAGCGCCCGCGGACGATGGCGGTCCCCCCGCGCAACTCCTCCACCGCCCGCCCGGAGGCCGCTCGCAGAGCCGGCGCCGTACCGCAGATCAGGGTCGAAGCGAGGCATAGGAGGAAGCCGTAGCCGAGGACCCGAAGGTCGAATCCCATCGCCCCGGCGAACTCGGGGCTGGCGAAGGCCGCCAGAATCCCGCGGGACCAAAAGGCCACCGCCAGACCCACGGCGCCGCCCCCCAGCGCCAGCACCAGGCTCTCCGCCCACACTTGACGGACGAGGGCGAAACCCCCGGCCCCCACCGAGCGGCGCACCGCCATCTCCCGTCGCCGCTCCACCCCCCGGGCCAGGAGCAGGTGGGCGACGTTGGCGCAGGTGAGGATCCACAAAAGCCCCACCGCCGCCCCAAAGATGCGCAGGGACGGCGCCATGCGGTCGCGATCCACCGGGTGGACCCGCTTCGCCGCCGTCACCGTCACGCGGCGCTCCGGCGCCCCCGGCCTGGGGTGGTCCGCGTCGAGGCGGAGGGCGAGGGCGGACAGCTCGGCCTGGACCTCCCCCAGGTCGACCCCCGGTCGCAGGCGACCGAGAATCTCCACCCAGGCCGCCGACCGGTCTTCGAAGACGTCCAACCCGCGGCCCGTCAGGACCGGCAGGCCGGCCAGGGGTATGAACACTTCGACGACGGTCCCGGCGGTGGTGTTGGTGAAGCCCGCCGGAGCCACCCCCACCACGGTGTAGGGCTGCCCTTCGAGGCGCACGGTACGGCCGAGGATCCGCGGATCCTCTCCGAGCTCCCGCCACCACGTATGGGAGACGACCGCCACCGGTTCGGCGCCGGGGCGGTCATCCTCCGCCGTCAGGGGCCGGCCCGCGGTCATCCCCAGCCCCAAGACGTCGAAGTAGGAACCCCCCACCGCCGCCGCCGTCACGTCGCGACCGCCGTCGCCGATCTCTGCCCGCAGCTCCCGCTCTGTGTGGGCGGCCAGGTGGGCGAAGGATCGGCTAGCGTCGCGGTAGTCTCGATAGTCGGGGTACGCGGTTCGAAAGTAGGGCCCGGTGAAGCCCGAGTGACTGGCGGTGAAAACCTTCACCACCTCCTGCGGCGACGCCACCGGTAGCGCCTGCCAGGCTAGAAAGTTGGTCATATCCAGGAGCCCCGTGGCTCCCCCCATGCCGATTCCCAAGATCAGAATCACCCCCAGGGCGAACCCCGGGCGCTGGCGGTGGGTACGAATAGCGAAACGGATGTCCTGCAAAAGGCCCATGGTTCCTCCTGGAGCGCACGGTCATGTTCGGCGATCGTCGACGGAGATACGGCTCGGTTCGGGAAGACGTCCACAGGCGAAGGAAAGTCACCGCGGCGGGCGATGCCGCAACGGCGCAGCCACAAGGACGATGGCCCCACCGGTCGCCCCGTCCCGGGTCTGCGGACCGCAGGGATAGCGGACCGCGGGCTATGGAATCCCGGTGAGGTAGCAGGGGCTGCTGTCGTCCAGCAGGGCCACCGCCCGGAGGGCTCCGCCGACCCCTTCGCCCCCCGTCCCCGCGAAGGCAACGAAGCCGGAGGGACCCGGAGCCTCCATCGCTCCGGGGGGCAGCCCGTCCTTGGGTTCGCCGCCGACGCCGAATCCCACGATCCGATCCGCTCCGTCCACCACCAAGAGGCGCCGCACCGCCACCGGCGCGGCGGACCGATCCACCGCCCAGCCGTCGAGCCGGACCCCGCCCCCCCGCTGGGAGGTCGAGAGCACCGCCCCGACGCAGGCTTCGGACACCCCCGTGCCCGCTGCGTCCGCGAGGGGTCGCCCGATCATCAGGTGGCGTCCGTCCCGGTAGATGGACCGGCGGTGGGATCGCAGGACGGGGTCCACACGCCGCAGGTTCTTGTGGGAATGGGCGACGTAGGCGAAGAGGTCCCGGTCCTCGACCCCGGCGAGCAAGGCGCTGGTGGCGTGCTCGAAGGGCAGGCGCCAGATGGACACCCGGGCGACGCGGTCGACGTGGGCCGCCAGGCCCGCGATCACCAGGCCGAGGGCCACCGCCGCGGCGACGCCGTCCCCAAGCCGCCGGGGTGTCCGTGGCGCGTGGGAACGGGCCTGCCACCACACCAACAGGAGCGCCAGCCAGAGGACGGCCCCGAGCACTCCGTAGCGCTCCTTCGTCGCCTGCTCGAGGCCGTAGCCCGCCCGTCCGGCGGCCGCGAGGCCCATGGCGACGAGCAGAAAAGCGGCGACGGCGGCGGGGCCACAGAGCGCGAAGGGCAGCGCCCCAACCCCCAACCGACGGCGCAGCAGCCAAAGGGCGAGGGCGGCGGCGGCGAGGGCACCCACGACCCCCAGGGCGAGGACCGCGGGCATTCCGGCGGGGCGCGCGGGAATCCCCACCAGCGCGAGGAACCGCAGCAGCACCAGGCCGGGATCTTCGATGATCGAGGCGAAGCCGTGGCCTTCCGCCAGGTCCGCGGGGTTGACCCGACGGGCCAGGACGGTCCCCAGAACCCCCGTCGCCGGCACCCAGCCGAGCCCCCACGGCACCGGCCGGGCCAGGAGGGCCAATAGCACCAGGGTCGGCCACACCAGGACGCCACTGCCGAAGGACAGGGACGACACGGTGCCGGCGAGCAGGGCCGCAAACGCCACCAGATAGCGCCGGGTGCCCGTTTCGATCGTCGCCACCTGAAACGCCAGAATCGCGGCGGTGGCGGCCGCCAGGCTGAGGACCATCGAGAATTGGAATCCGCTGCGCAGGGCGATGGCGTGCTGGGCGGAGAACAGCACCGCCAAGGCGAAGCCGGCCCAGGCGACGCGCCCGGGCCGCGGCGCCCCGGCGAGGGTCACTCCGGCGCGGATCCAGACCATGAACAGCAGCCCGTGCAGCAGGTGGGTGGCGAAGCCGGCCACCTTGGGGAAGACCCCCTGACCGCCGAAACGGGTCTGGTCGACGTAGATCGCCAGCCGCTGGAAGACGATCAGATGCTGGTAGAAGTGCCGGAACACCCGCTTGGGGATCAAACCCCGCTCGAAGGTGGGGGCCATCTCCTTGAGCACCACCCACTCGTCCCAAATCGGCAGCGGCTGGTGGGACTGGACCACCAAGAAGGCCATCGAAAGGACGGAACCAACCCCGGAGACCACGGCGAGGACCGCCAGCACGGTGGCCCTGCGGCGGACGCGGCGGGCTCGGTAGCTGTTGTCCCGGACGTTGGAACCCTGGGCGGTGGAGTCCCGATCAGATGGGCTCGGCGGCATGGCCGTAGGGTAGAACGGCAATGCCGCCGACGCCAGGTCCCCGTCCCCCGAATCCGAGGTCGGGGCTTCGAGACGGCGGGCCGCTTCGGAGCAGCCCGCCGCCGCAGCGATATCAGTTGGCCGTTAGTTCACCTGGAAGTTACCGAGCTCCGCCTGGACGTTGCTGATCGGACTGAAGACGAAGAGGGTGCCGGCGGCGTTGCCGCCCCACAGCAGGCCCGTCGCTTTACGGCCCTTCAGCACGCCGGAGCCGCTGTCGCCGCCGCCCACGCCGGCGCTGACGAAGGTCTGGCAGAAGAACGTCTTGTTGTTCTCGTTGTTGGTCAGCACGCAGGTGTTGGTCACCCGACCCTGGGTCCAGCCGGTGGTGCGACCCACCTTGCGGACCGTGTTGCCCACCGCCGAGCCGGCCTTGCCGTTCAGAGTGAAGCGGGCGTTGCCGCCGTTGCCGATGGTGATGCTGCCGTTGTTGCGGCCGTTGGGCTTCGCCACCTTGGCGAACTGGCCGAGGGCGGCGTTGTTGTTCTGGAAGCGAGCCATCGAGCTATCGCTCTGCCGGCAGAGACGGCCGGCGGGGCAGCCACCGCCGGTGCTGTAGTTGGGGTCTTTGATCTCCGTGGCGATCCTGGCCTGGCCGAAGGGCTGACGGTAGGCCGTGTTCTCGACGCCACCCTGGGTGTTGGTGCAGTGGGAGTTGGTGACGAAGCCGTTGGTCCCACCCTGCTTGATGACGAAGCCGAGGGTGCAGACGAAGTTGCCGAAGCCGACCTCGACGCCGCCGGGGGCCGGGTTCACGCGCTGGCGCAGGGTCAGCATGTCGAGGATGGGCTCGGTCTCCACCACCTCGATGGCCTCCGCCGGGACCCCGAAACGGGTCGCCACCGCGGCGCGGGAAGTCTTGGCGTCTCCGAGGAGGGCGCTACGGGCAGCGTCCTTGGAAGAAACCCCCACCACCACGCGGTTGCGGACCTCGTCGATGTCGAGGTAAACGGCCCCCGGCTCCGACAGCACGTCGGTCAGCTGCTGGCGGTAGGCGTAGAGGGTGTCGAAGGCGAACTGGGCCTGCTGGAAGCGGACGGTCTCGGCGGGGCCGGCGATGTCGAGGATGTCGACGCGGCGGGAGAGATCCGTCATCTGAACCACGGGAACACCGTCTTCGGCGAAGTAGTAGCCGGCGAATCCGGGGACCTCCTCAGCGATGGCGGCCATCTCCTGGTCGAAGTTCACGAAGCTCTCAGCGTTCTGCCCGGCGGCCGGGAGGGCAGCCAAGAGCGCGGCGACGGCGAGACAAACGAGGGGGGTACGGGACATGTCTTGCTCTCCTTGTAGGAGTGGTTTCGAAGCGTCGGCGACCGCGGGGTCGATCCCGCGGCTACCGGAGACGACGGTTGCTGTCTCCGAAACGGTCCCGATACGAAGGCACGGAGGTGCGCAATCCATAGGAGCGGCGGGGAGGACCGGGCCCGGGGGCCGGGTCGACGCCGGGGATGAATTGACAGGTCAATACGATCAATCCAGAGCCAGCTCGGGAATTATAGCCAGATATGAATATATTCGGGAAGACTTTTCGCGAAAAATCTTCCGCGGCCATCCGTGCGTGTGGAATCTCAGGCCCAGTCCACCCCGCCGAGCCGGAGGGTGGCCGGGGCGCCGAAGGGAGGGTGGTCAGCCGCGCCCGGGGCGGCGGGCGCGGGCTACCAACTCGTCGTGGATCTGGACCAGGATGTCTTCGAGACCGAAGCGGAACTCCCAATCCGGATAGTGGGAGCGGAACCGGCCGAGGTCGCTGATCCACCACTTGTGATCACCCCGACGGTGCCCGTCCGAGTAGGTCCGGGCCATCGGCTTGCCGGTGATCCGCTCGCAGAGGGCGACGGCCTCCAGCAGGGAGCAGTTGGCGTGGCGGCCGCCCCCGATATTGTAGACCTCCGCCACCCGCGGGGACCGCCGGAACGCGTCGAAGCAGGCCACCAGATCGCTGCAGTGGATGTTGTCGCGGACCTGCTTACCGCCGTACCCGAAGATGGTGTAGGTCTCCCCCGCCATGGCGCAGCGCATCAGGTGGGAGAGGAAGCCGTGGAGCTCGGTGCCCGAATGGCCGGGGCCGGTGAGGCAGCCGCCGCGGAAAATGGCGGTGGGGAGACCGAAGTAGCGTCCGTATTCCTGCACCAGCACGTCGGCGGCGACTTTGGAGGCGCCGAAGAGGGAGTGGAGCGTCTGGTCGATGCCCATGGCCTCGTCGATACCGTGCTCGAAGTAGGGGTGGCCGGAGTCGAGCTCCCAGCGGGTCTCCAGCTCCACCAGCGGGAGCCGGTTCGGCGTGTCGCCGTAGACTTTATTGGTGGAGGTGAAGATGAACGCCGCCCCCGGGCAGTGGCGCCGTACCGCCTCCAGCAGCACCAGGGTGCCGTTGGCGTTGACGGTGAAATCCGTCACCGGCTCCCGGGCGGCCCAGTCGTGGGAGGGCTGGGCCGCGGCGTGGATCACCAGGGTGACGTCGGTCCCGAGCTCGGCGAAAAGGCGCTCGACGGCGTCCCCGTCCCGGATGTCGAGATCCCGGTGGCGGTAGCCGGGGATCTCTTCCTCCAGCTGACGCCGGCTCCAGGCGGTGGACGCCCCCTCGCCGAAGAAGTAGCCCCGCATGTCGTTATCGATTCCGACGACGTCGAACCCCTGACGGGCGAAATGGCGTACGGACTCGGCGCCGACCAGGCCGGCGGATCCGGTGACGATGGCGACGGGCATGGACGTGGGCTCAGGTGAGGATCGGTTCGAGGGCTTGGCGGTGGTCGGTGATCCACCGGACGGTATCGTCGACGATGCGAGCCGGCATGATACTCGGTTTCCAGCCGAATCGAGCCTCCGCCCGGCGGCAGTCGGACAGATAGGCGATCAGGTCGCTGGGCCGCGTCTCCGGTACAGAGCCGACGTCGAGTCGCCGGCCGGTGGCGCGCCGGCAGAGCTCCGTCAGCTCCAGCAGGGACACGCTGACCTCCCGCCCGCCGCCGACGTTCCAGACCTCGCCGCGGAGGTCGTCGAGCTCCTCCAGCTGGCGTTCCAGCAGGGCGTGCAGGTCGCCTATGTGGAGTAGATCCCGCACCTGCTTGCCGGCGCCGCCGAAGCCGATGTACGACAGGGGTCCACCGTAGACGTGGCGGGCTGCCCACAGCCCCACCACCCCCTGGTCGACCTTGCCCATCTGCCAAGGCCCGGCGAGGACGCCGCAGCGGTTGATCACGCAGCGCAGGCCGTAGGCGTCGACGTACTCCTGGACGAACAGCTCCGACGCCAGCTTGCTGGCGCCGTAGATCGAGCGGGGTCCATCGAGGGGGAAATCCTCGGCGATGCCGTGGTCGCTGGCCCCCGGAACGGCCTGGTCGGGCTCCAGCTCGTAGCGGGTCCCTGTCTCCCGGTAGGCGAGGGCGTTGATGGGGGCCACCGGGTAGACGCGGCTGGTGGAGAGCAGCACCACCCCGGCACCCTCCCGCCGGGCCAGCTCCAGGCAGTGGAGGGTCCCCACGAGGTTGGTCTGAATCACGTAGTCGGGGGAGCCGTCGCGGCCGGCGAGCACCGAAGGCTCCGCCGCGCAGTCCAGGATCAGGTCGAGGCCCCGCTGGGCCAGCAGATCCTCCCGCACCCGGATGTCGCCGTGGACGAAGTCGACACCGCCGGAGCGCAGGCGGTCGAGGGCCAGCTCGGAGCCCCGCCGCTTGAGGTTGTCGAAGGCGATCACCTCCGTCCCCAGGCGGGCCGCCTTGAGCCGCAGGGCCAGGTTCGAGCCGGCGAAGCCCGCCCCCCCGGTCACCAGGATCCTATTCATTCCGCGGGCCCCTCCGCGGGTCCCTTCGCGGCGAGGGTCTGCAGCGACGGCGCCACGATGACCTCGTCGCGGGAGCCCTCGGCGCCGGCCCCGAGGGTGCTCAGGGTCTTGTTGTGCTCCGCCATCAGGTCGTCGTGGATGAAGATGCGGTCCGCGTAGAGCTTCATGAGGGTCGCCAGGTATCGGCGGCCGAGCTCCTTGATCTTGAATTTCGCCAGTCCGTGCTTTCGACCGTACCAGCGGATCGGCAGGCGGGCGATCTTGAACCGGCGGATCAGCAGGCCGACGGAGATCTCTACGGTGAGGTTGAAGTGGGAGGCCCGCAGCGGAAGCAGCGAGCGGATGGCGTCGGCCCGGTAGACCTTGAAGGCGTTGGTGAGGTCGTCGTGGCGGGTCCAGAAAAGCAGTTGGATGAGCCGGTTACCGAGTCGGTTGGCCACCCGCTTGACGAAGGGGTAGCTCTCCACCTTCCCACCCCGCATGAAGCGGGAGCCGAAGACGGCGTCGTAGCCCTCGCAGATCGTTTCGTAGCAGCGGACGAGATCCTTCGGATCGTCCGACATGTCGGCCATCACCACCGCCACCACCTCCCCCTGGAAGTGATCGAGGCAGGATCGGATAGCCCGGCCGAAGCCCCCCGGAGGCCGGCGGTTCACCAGGCGGATGGGGTGGCCCTCCGCCATCTTGGAGCGGATCACCGCTTCGGTCCCATCGCCGCTGTTGTCGGTGGCGATCACCAGCTCGAAGGGCACGCCGGCGCGGTCGAGCTCCGCCGCCAGGGTGTCGATGGTGGAGCCGATGCTCCCCTCTTCGTCGTACGCCGGGATGCACACCGAGAGCAGCGGTCTGGACGCGGGCTCCGCCATGGTCTCAGTCCGCGGCGCCCTTGCGGGCCACCACGAGGAACTGCTTACCGAACCAGCGCCAGGCCCACGGCAGCATCAGGTACGCCCGCACGAACACCAGCGGCGGGTTGCGGCCGGTGGACATGGAGTACGGCAGGAAGCGGGGGATGCAGGTCTCCACTTCGAAACCCTTCAGGGCCAGTACCTCGGATAGGGAGAGCTCCGTCAGGGCCACGTGGTGGTCCCAGAAGTCCCAGTATTCCCCCGGAAGGTATTTGACGTTCGGACCGAGGCAGAAGAGCCGTCCGCCGGGGGCGAGGCAGCGCCAAGCCTGCCCCAGGGTGCGCTCGACGCTGGCCTTGTCCGGCAGGTGCTCCAGGAAGTTGCTGGTGAAGACGACGTCGAGGCTGCCGGCCTCCACCTGCCAGGGTTCGGAGCAGTCTTGCTGGAGGAACCGCGCACCGTCCACCAGCCGAGAGGCGGTGTCAGGGTTGAGGTCCATCGCCAGCTTGTCCGCCGCCTCGATGTTGTTGATGAACTCGCACCAGCCGGCGCCGAGGTCGAGGACCCGGCCCTCCTTGGGGATCCGCCGGCCGAAATAGTGGCGGCAGAGGATCTTCCAGACCCGATCCCGGTAGGCCGAAGAGCCCTCGAAGCGCATGCGGTATTCGTCGCGCAGGGTCTCGGCTAGGTCGCTCATGGATCCATCGTCGGGGAGTTCGGGGGAGAGGTGCAGCGGCGCCCGAGTATAGCCCGATCCCACGACGTCGGCGATCTCCCCTATTCCCGAGCGGGACCATAGAATGCGCCGCACGGAGACCCGATGAAGCTTCGCCCGCCCACGACCCCGGCCCCTGAGGCCGACGGAACCGCCCACCGCCCTTGGGCCGCCGGAGCCGCGGCGATCCTCGGCGCCGCATCCTTCGCCTCCATGGCGTGGATCGTCGCCACTTCCCACCAGCCCCTGCCGGTGTGGGACGAGTGGCTGATGCTGATCCAGCTGGAGCCGGCCCTGGTCGGTGGGCTTTCCCCCCGTCTGCTGCTGCGGCACTTCTATGAGCACCTGGTGGTGAGCCAGCGCCTGGTGGCGTACCTCGACCACGCCTTCCTCGGGGGTCAGAACGTGCTGCCGAAGGTCGCCAACCTGGCGGTCCAGCTGCTCCACGCCCTGCTGCTCATCGCCCTCATCCGCCGACGCCCCAAGGGCGGTGGCCCCGACCCCGGTCGCCCCGTCGCCGCCGGGCTATTGGTGGCGCTGATGTTCTCCGCCCAGCACACCATCGTGCTGCGCAGCGGATTCCAGTTCAGCATGGTCTCCACCCTCGCCGCCGTCACCGCCGCCGCTTGGGCCTGGTCCCGGGCGGCGGACCCGCGGGGCCGCAGCCCCGTTCCCTACGCCGCCCTCGCCGTCGCCGCGGGGCTCGCCGCCGCCACCTGCTTCGGCAGCGGTCTCTTGATCTGGCCGGCGCTGCTGATGACCGGCGCCATGGCCCGGGTCCGCTGGCCCCTGCTGACGGCCCCCGTCCTGGGTCTCACCTTGTCGCTGGCGGCCCACCGGGTCGACCCGGTGCCCCTGGGCCACGGCGGCGTGCTCACCCCGATGCTGGAGCAGCCGGCGCTGGTGGCCCTGCGGGCCATCGCCCTGGTGGGCACCCCCGCCCGCGGCCTCGGCACCGCCGCCGGCCTCGCCTTCGGGGTCGTCGGCGCCGCCGCTGGCCTCACCCTCCTCGTCTGGATGGTGAGGCGACGCCCCCGGGGCGCCGAGATCGTCCACGGATCCCTGCTGCTCTTCCTCGGCGGCTCCCTCACCCTCGCCGCCAGCGCCCGCTCCAACCTCGGCCTCGGTCAGGCGTTCAAGGAGCGCTACGGCCTCTTCGCCATGCTCTTCTGGATCGCCCTGCTGATGACGTGGCGGATCCGGCGTCATCGCGCGCCGGCGACCTGGGGACGGTTCGGCGATGGGGCCGCCGTCGCCGCCGTCGCCCTGCTGCTGGTGACCGGGGCCGTCGCCCACGTCGAGAAGCTCCGCACCGCCGACCTTTGGCCCCGCCACTTCGACCACGGCGCCGCCGCCCTCCGGTCCGGGGTGGACGACGGTCCCCTGCTGGCGGACATCGGCCTCAAGACCCGGCGGGTCCGCGAAGGGGACGCCATTCTTCGGCGCCACCGGCTATCGATCTACCGAAATCCGCCGGTCTGGGCGCTGGGATCCTCCGCTCCCCCCTACGACCGCGCCCCCGCCGACGCCTGCCTCGGCCGCCTCACCGCGGAGACCACCGTCCGCCCCAAGGGCGGCCCCGGGGGAGCCGGCCTGCGGCTCGACGGGTGGGCGTGGGATCGGGCCGCCGGCGCCGCCCCCCGGGAGATTTTCGTGGTGGACGCCGGGGGACGCCTCGCCGGCTACGGCTCCGGCGGTGACCTTCGCCGCAAAGTGGCCCGCCGGCTCGACGAGGTCACCTCCACCCGCAGCGGCTGGCGGGCCTACGGCGGCGGGACCGGCCCCTTCACCCTCGACGTGCTGCTGGCGGACGGACGGCTCTGCCGCCTGGACACGCCGTGACTCCGCTCACCGCTGCCGAGCAAGCTCCCACAGCTCCAGAAAACGCTGGTCGGCCCGTTTTCGAACCTTGCGCGGCACGGACTCGTTGTCCTTCAACGCCCTGAGAAGCTCCAGGTCGTCCGCCTGCAGCATCGCCTCCAGGGTCGCCTTCGACAGATCTTCACGCCAGTAGGCCGCTAGGCGCATGGCCAAGGGATCGGTGACGGCGACGGCGTTGACGTCCGGCGGGGTCGTGGCAGGGTCGAGCACTTTCTCGAGGTTGGCGATCAGATCCTCCCCGGCCGGCGGCTGCCGAAACACCGGCAGGCCTGAGGCGATCCGCCGCTGTAGGTCGTCAAAGCTCGGCCACAGCTCCTCGACCGAGCCCTCGTCCAGGTAGCCGACGTCCCACATCCGCCCGTCGAGCTGACGAATTGATTGGTAGACGACTTCCGGCGGTACCTCCGCCCACGTGGTCAGCTCCAACCCGGCGGACGGCGAGTCGTACTCCGCGCTCTTGTCGTCCACCACCAAGATCTTCGCGCTCAGCGTCCCCGCCACCTCGAAGGTGAAGTCGTTGTACGCGGCGAAGACGAGTCCCGAAGATTGCAGATCTCCGTCCACATGGAGCCCTCCCCACGAGGCCACGTGCTCGACCTCGAAGTCTCCCATCACCACTAGGCTGCCGGTGTAGCTTTCGTAGCTGTAGTCGTCGTAGCTGCCTTCGATCTTCAAATTCCCCAGGACGATCAGTCCGTGGCCGTTGCTCAGGGACCGGGGAAGGGTCAGGTCGCCCCGATGCACGAACCAGACGCTTTCCCCTTCGAGGTAGTCGACGATCAACGCCCGCCCCATCCCTTTCCGCCGATCCGCCAGCAGTCCCGACCGGGTCTCCGAATCGAGGCGGGTCCAGACCCCTTTCTGGGCCTTTAACAGGTCGCTGGAGGTCCACCACGTGCCAGGGTCTGCGGTGCCAGGGTCTGCGGTGCCAGGGTCTGCGGTGCCAGGGTCCGCGGCACTGGAAACGGTCGCGGCCAGGTGGAGGGCCACCGTCATCATCAGGGCTATGGACGCCACGTCGACTCCTTCTCGGGAAAACAGCTGGTTCGGCTTCATTCCTGCGGCCGCTCCAGGGGAATCCGGCGGGTGGGGGCGTCGGGATCCCAGCGCTTGCCCGAGAGCCGCTCCAGCGCCCCCATGATCGAGGCGTGGAACGCCTCCACCACCTCCTCTTCCGGGTCACCGCCCCCAGGTGAGGGGGGCTCGATCGGCGCCCCGATGTCGATGGACAGCCGGTCCCGGTCGGAGATCAGCCGGGAACCGTCGTGCTCCGGGAAGCGGATCCCCACCGGCACCACCGGCACGCCGGCGGTGGCCGCCAGGCGGGCGGCGCCGGTGCGGCCCCGCAGCAGACGGGTCGGGTGGCGGTTCATGGTGCCCTCGACGAAGACCCCCACGCTATCGCCCTCCTGTAGGGCTAAGAGGGCGCGGTCGAAAGCCGGGACCGGCTCGTGGAACAGGGGGCGGAAGACGTTCAACCAGCGGGGGCGGGCGTCCTTCTGGGTGACGGTGATCATGCGGCCGATCTTGAAGCAGCGACCGAAGAGGGGCACGATTTTCATCGGCCAGTCGGCGACGAAGCGCACCGGGTCACCGGCGCGGCGGAACAGCAGCACCGTCGGCAGCAGCGGCGCTTCGAGCCGCTGGTTGTGGTTGGCCACGAGCACGAACGGGCCCTTCCCCAGGTCGATGTGCTCGAAGCCCCGCACCCCCGACAGACAGCGGCTCAGGAGGGAGCCGAAGAACCGGATCAGCAGGCGATCGAACCACGAGGTCAGCCCCGGAAGCCCGGCACGCCAGAAATCCCCCGCCGTGGGCCGAACGAAGCCGTCGTCGTCGGGGGAGCGGAAGGGAACCGAGCGGCTTCCGCGGGTCTCAGACGGCATCGAGCAGCACCCGGAGGCGCCCCTCCGCCTCCCGCCGGGCGTCACGGTACGCATCGGAGGTCACCAGGCTGCGGTGGAAGTCGCCGGCGGTGCCCACCGGTCGCCCGGCGACCCAGAGGGCGTGGAGGGCCTGGGTGGTGTCCCCCAGCGCCAGGGTGGTGAGGAGGGAACGCCCGTCGAAGCAGGGCCAGAAGCTCGGATGATCGACGTCCCACACCGCGACGTTGGCGAGGGCCCCCGGCTCCAGCGCGCCGGCGCGGAACCCTGGATGGAGCCCACCGGGCACCGACCACACCCGCGTCAGCAGGGCGGCGGGGTCGCCGAAGGCCCCCCGGACCCCGAAGCGCCGCTCCCGGTCCCGCCACACGTCCCGGGCCGAGTCGAGGTCGCCGGAGTCGAGGAACCGGCCGTAAGGGGTCGAGGACGCCACCGGCGCGGTACGCAGCTCCGCCACCGCCCGCATCTCCTTCTGGACGTTCGACGAGTCGTTGCCGGCGGAGACGTCGGTGCCGAGGACGAAGGGAAGCCCGGCGTCGGCCCACTCCCAGGGGTCGGCGGGGAAGCCGAAAATCCGCTGGGCGTAGGGGCAGAACCCCAGGGCCACCCGCTCCGGGTCCATGGCCCGCAGGTCGTCCCGGGAGGCGTAGAGGCAGTGGACCAGCAGGGATCGGGGCGCTTCCGAGAGGACTCCCAGGTCCGCCAGCCAGCGGAACGGCGACACGCCGTGGCGCTCCACCGCCCGTTCGTACTCCTCCAGCGACTGGGCGGCGTGGGCGTGGAGGGGAAGGTCGAGGCGTCGCCCCACTTCGGCGGCGCGGCGCCAGAGGTCGGCGGAGACGGTGTCGGTGGCGTGGGGTCCGAGGGCGGCGAAGATCCCGCGGGACTGAAGGTCGACGTCGCCGGCTATGGCCTCGGTGGCCGCCAGCTGGGGGTCGTGGCGGTCCTTGCCGGGGCCGCCAATATCCTGCAGCGTCGGCGCCACCACCCCCCCGAGTCCGACGTCCGCCAGCCCCGCCGCCAAGGCCTCCCCTTCGTAGTAGTGGTCCCACACCATGCCGACGCCGTGGAGCAGACACTCGTAGGCCCCCATGCGGGTGAAGGCGCGGACGTCCTCGGGCCCGATGCGGGTCTCGATGCGGAAGAACAGATCCTCGACCACGTTCCCTTCGAGGGAGCTGTGGACCGGGAAGGCCCGCAGGAAACCCAGCACCAGGTGGGTGTGGGCGTTGACGAAGGCCGGGGTGAGGGCCCGGCCCCCGAGGTCGACGACCTCTGCGCCGTCCCCCGACAGATCCGCGATCCGGCGCCGGCGCCCGGCGGCGTCGAGCCCCGACAGATCGTGGCAGCGGCCGAGGACGCTGCCCTCGATCTCCACCGCCGCGGGGACGCAGCGGAGGGGCTTCCCCAGTCCCCCGAGGACGACCCGCTCGGAGACGAGCACGGTGCGGGGGGATGTGGGTGGTGACGGGTCGGAGGACGAAGGACGGGGGGACGGCGGCTTGGGGGACATGGATCTCCTCACGGGTTCGGGGTCAGGTCACCCCGGATCCGAGGCGGGCAGCTCGTCCAGCATGGCGGCGAAGCGGCTGGTGCAACGATACTTGCCCTGGGCCTGCACCGCCAGGCGGATGCGGCGCAGCCGACCCCGGTGGCGATCGGCGAAGCCGTCCACCGCGGCGCCGAGATGGAGGGCGGCGGCGAGGCATTCCTCCGCCAGCACCGACCGGTGGGAGTCGATGGCCTCCAGCAGGGTCTCTTCGAGGTCCGCGAGCGGCCGAGGTGACTCCTTCAAGGTCTGGACGATCCACCCCACCGCCCGCTCAGACGCCTCCCCCCACCGCCGGTGGAGGACGCGGATCAGGTTCTTCTGCAGTTGGAGGCGTCCGACATCGGACAGGCGATCTGCCAGCGGGCCCGCCGTCCCGAAGGCCACCGCTCCCTTCCCCAACAGGACCTCGAACCGGTCCAGCCAGACCCTGCCGTGGGCTTCCTGCAGGGCTTCCGGGGCGTCGCGGAGCAGCGACGCCAGCAGGGTGGCCAGCCCTTCCCGGTCGGTCTGGAAGCGACTGGGGGTCGCCGCCAAGAACCGCTCCACCAGTGCGACGAAGGTGTCGGCGGCGTCGGCGGCGAAGGGGACCAGGTCCCAGGTGAGGCCCCAGTTGGTGTCCAGGGGCGGGGGGCCGGTGTCCGCCGGCGTCTCGCCCGCCGAGTCGTCCCCGTTGGGATCCGCGGCGTCGAGCACCGCGGTGGTGAGCTCCACGGCCAGCGTCGCCAGGGAGCCCACCCCCTTCTGCTTCTCCACCTGGGTCCGCAACTCGGGGTCGGCGCCGAGGCGCCCCGCCAGCGCCAGGGCCGCCTTGCGATGCCGGGGGTCCTCTCCACCGGCCCGGAGCCACGCCGCCAG
Source organism: Acidobacteriota bacterium (assembly GCA_038748685.1). Taxonomy (GTDB): domain Bacteria; phylum Acidobacteriota; class Thermoanaerobaculia; order Multivoradales; family J023; genus JAUIJL01. Next base: position 65,685 of record JBCDIS010000016.1, read on the forward strand.
CCGCCGGAGCACCTGTTCCCGGAGGTCCGCCGGCAGCTTGACGTGGTGGTACCAGGCGCAGATCCACGCCTCCAGCTCCCCACGCCAGACGCTGCCGTGGCCGACGGGATCGTCTGCCGTGGAGGCCAAAAGCTGGGTCAGGGCCCGTCGCCCGAGCATAGGGGGCCTGACCCCGGCGAAGCGGGGCGGGTCCGCCTGCGGGAGCCCCAGCCGAAGATGCTGGAAGTCGACCTGCTTCTGAAGGGACGAAAGCATCCAGGCACCGTAGCTGTCGGCGCAGATCCAGAGCCCCGCGGGTCCGCTGTCCCAGCCGTAGGCTAGCCCAAGGGTCTCCAGCAGGCGTCCGCTGCACTTGGGCTGGCTGGTCTCCAGGAGCCACCGGGCCACCAGGTTCGACGCCGCCGGGCCGCGGCGGACCGCCGAGGGGCTTCCTGGCCGGCGCGCCCCTTCGGACCAGCCTAAGAGACGGACCAGGGCGAGCCGCCTGAGGGAATGGGGCTCCGGCACCGAGTGGCGCGGAGGCTCATGCTCGGCGTCGATCTTTTGGAAGATCCAGCGCAGGAGCCCCGCCAACCCCACCTCGTACCTCCATACCGGCGCCTGCGCCGACGGAGGGACTTTTTCCGGCGGTGGGAAGCCACCGAACCCACCGTCCCCGAGGCGCACCGCCACGTGGTCGATCCACAGCGAGAGATCGATCTCCCCGCGGCGCCAAGCTTCGTCCAGCAGGCCGGTGCGGGACCCGAAGAGCTCGGGGGCGAGGGGGAGGGTCATGAGAACCAGGGCCAGCCAGGGCACTTCGCCGTCGCGGCGGTTCAGCGCCTCCCCGGCCTCCGCCCAGGCTCGACCCAAGGCCTCCGGCGGCCTGTCCCCGAACACCCAGCCCCGCTCCAACTCCAGCCAAAGGCGGTGCAGCTCCTCGGCGACGCGCCGGTGGGGATGGATCTCCTCCCGTTCGCCTCCACCGTCGGCCTGGACGTCGGCCAGGAAGAGACGGCCGAGGATCCCCTCCAGACGCTGCTCGTGGAGCTGGAACTCGGGCTTTCCCAAGAACTCGCGGGTGGACGAGCGCAGCAGGTGGCGGAAGCGGAACGCCAGCTTGCGGGTGCGGGCCGCCTCCTCGGGGCCGATCTCCCCCTCCGCCACCAGGTGCCGCTCCCACAAGGAATCGGCAGCGCGGTTGAAGAGCGCCGGCGTGCGCTGCAGCGCCCCGTGGAACCCCAGCAAGGAGATCCGGTCTTCGTCGGGGGTAGCCTCTTCGGCGCCCAGGGCGCCCCGCTCGTCGCCAGGTCCCGTCCACACCACCACCAGCTCGGCGATCCAGGCCACCGGCCCTACCACCGCCAGCAGGCACAGAAGACGGGCGCGGAGCCCCGGATCGAGGGCCGCCAGATCCTGCGGCCGCAGGACCGGCACCAGATCCACGAGGCAGCGACCGACCCGTCGCCGCAGGTCTGCCGAAGCCTCCGTCGCCTGTTCTCCGTCCTGGAGCATGGGCAGATGGAGGAGGGCATGGAAAGTCCCCAGGAGACACGCCGCCCTCACCCCCCGCCGGGTCAACCCGTAGGATCTGAAGGCGCCGGCTTCCCGGTCGGCGGTCTCGGCCTCCACCGCCTCGGCTTCGGCGATGCCGACCGCTAGGGTCGCCAGGAGGTCGAGGACGGCCCGCAGCTGGGCGCCTTCGAGGTCCTCCGTCACGGAGCCGTCCACCGGGCAAAGACTCTCCACCAGGTCCTCTAGGGCGCGCAGGGACCTACCGGGCGGCGGGGCCTTCTTCCCGGCGTCGGACCCAGCGCCCATGGGCGCCGCGATCTCCAGCCACGCCGGGGCCGGCGACGGACACTCCTTGGCGAGGACTTCGTCCTCCGGCAGGCCGAGACCTTGTCGCAGGCTCGCCATCCAGGACGCCCCGGCCCGCCACCGCTCCTCGGCATCGGCAACTCCGCCGCCCTTACCCCAAAGCCCGGTCCCCTGCGACGCCACCGGCGGCGCGGGCCGCCGCAGCTCCGCGCGACGTTCCCGCAGGTACCGCAGGGTCTGGTACATACGCTCCTCGTAGGGCGGCCCCTCCCCCGGCACTGGCACCAGATCGACGATCTGGACGCCGCGGCGGCGCCAATAGGTCTTGACGGCCTCGGCGGCGCCGAACTGTAGGGAGTAGGCGAGGGGTGGCTCCTCCCCCAGGGACTGGAGCACCCACTCGTTGATCGCCCGGAAGGCGGGATCTTCGAGGCCGAATCCTACGAACACCACTTGAGAATCGACGAAGCACTTGAGCACGAAGGTCTCGATCAGCGGGCGTTTGGTGGAGTAGGCGAGGAAGTCGTCACCGGTGAGGACGATGTCCTTGGGTCCCCGCTCCAGGCAACCGTTGGCCTTGAGAATGCGCGGCGGACGTCGCTGCTGGGTCAGGTCGCCATCGACGGTGACCACCTGGGGGGAAATGTGCTGCTGACGGAATACCCGCTCGATCAGGGTGTCGAAGTTGGTGGTGATGATTTCCCGAAAGCCCAACCCCACCAGTTGGCGGTGGGCCCGCCCCGGTACGTACTCGGCGTCGCGGATGGCGTCGGCCACCGCCGCCACCAACTCGTCCCGACCGTAGACGGTGTCGTAGTAGTCGGCGATGCGCAGCACGTCGTGGACGTCGGTCAGGGCCTTCCCCAACCGCTCCTTGAGGGCCGCCGCCAGCTGGGGCCAGTTCGGCATCGTGTTGGTACCGCCGTCCTTGCGGCGGGCGTTGAAGGACAGGCCGGCGCCGGCGAAGAGCACCCCCCGTCCCTGTGCGAGCTGGCGCGCAAAGTGATCCAAGAACAGTCGGTCCCGCTCTTCGAGGAAGCCGACGTC
>JBCDIS010000017.1:0-68244 GCA_038748685.1 Acidobacteriota bacterium
GATCGACGGTCAGAAGCTGTCGCTGACGGTCGCCCCGTGGAAGGCGGAGGTGGCGGTCAAAATCGGGGATCGCTTCACCAAGCTCACGGGTTTCCCGGGGAAGCGCTTCGAGTTCTCCGAGGGCAGCGAGGTCCTGGGGACTGCAAAGCGGCAGGGACGGTCGATCCGTATCGACTTTGGGGACCGGACCTTCAAGCTAGAGCGAGACCTGAAGTCGGTCCAGCACTATCGATTCTCGGAGCATCAAGAGCATCTCGGGGAGATCATGCTCAGCCCTGGCACGTTCGCCGCCTCGCGAACCACCTCCACCGTTTTGGGGGTACCGGCGGAGGTCCACGCCATGACCATGGCGCTGCTGATGGTTCGGTCCAGCAACACACTCGGCGGCGCCATTGCCGTCTTCCTCTTCCTTCAGTATCTGGTCCTTCTCGTCGCTATCCTCGGAGCCGCCTTAGGGGTCTGATCCCGCGAGCACTCGCTGAGGCCGCTTATGGGCGACAACAAAGGCCGCACCGCCTCGGCGCTGAGGGTTCTTCACCACTCAGGAAATGGAGGCCGACGTGATCACCTGGAACACCGACAACGCGGTCACACACCGCTGGCCCTTGACGACTAGGATCGAAGGTCAGGAGCTCTCCTTGACCGTCGCCCCCTGGGATCGGGAGGCCGCGATCAAGATCGGGGAAAGACTCACCAAGCTCAAGGTCGTCAACGGGGAACGCCGCTTCGAGCTCATCGAAGGTGACGAGGTCTTGGGGACGGCTTACCCGGTCTGGGGCGGATTCCACCTTGAGTTTGGCGACCGCAAATTCGGGCTGTTCCAAGACCCGGAAACGCCCCACCGCTACGCCGTCTCCGAAGGTCGCGCAACCCTCGGGGAGATCGAGATCATTCCCCACACCTTCGCGGCGTCGCGCACCACCTCCACCGTATCGGGGGTGCCGACGGAGGTCCACGCCATGACGGTGGCACTGCTCGTGGTCTAGCGCCTCACGGGTTCCTCCTTACCGAAAGCGAAAGGGAGATGGTCATTATCACCTGGGGCACCGACAACGCCTTCACGAACAACTGGCCCATCACGACGGAGATCGACGGCCAGAAGCTCTCCTTGACCGTCGCCCCGTGGAAGCGGGAGGTCGCATTCAAGATTGACGATCGACTCGTGAAGCTCACCGTTGCCCGCAGGAAGCGCTTCCAGCTCTCCGAAGGCGACGACGTTCTGGCGACGGTCGAGAAGGCAGGGCAGTCGTTCCACCTGGACTGCGGGGCCCGGACCTTCGAGTTGGTGAGGGATCGGGGGTCGGTCCATCGGTATCTCTTGTCCGAGAACCTCCAAGCACTCGGAATGGTGGAATCGTCGCGCTCTGACGTCGCGGGCTCGCGGGTATCGTCCACGGTGACGGGTGTGGACCCCGAGGTCCAGGGATTGGTCGTCGCCCTGCTGATGATCGACGCGGATCAGAAGAAGCTGGGCCGCATACTCGCCGTGTACGTGGTCCTACTCGTGCTGCCGGCGATCCTGCTGCTCCTCCTCGGCTTCCCCCCCGGCTGACGTCGGGGCGACGCTCTTTCGATACGGCTACGGGGTGACGGGGGCGTCCCGCGTTCGAAAGGTTTTGCGCAGAGACTTGAGCCAACCCTTCTTTCGGAAAATTCGGGGGCGGCGGCCGTCCAATGCATCGAAGCCAAGGGCGAAACACGGGTTCGATGTTGCGTCACCTTCTGTGAGCTGCAGATCCTGAAGGCCGACCCCGCGGACGCCCCCTGGTTTCGCGAGAAACCCTTTCTGTTCACGGCCCCGACCCGCACCCGGAGGACGCGGGGGGATCGAACGGCTAAAGCTGCCCAAATTTCCTTCCATGGAGAACGAACCATGCCTATTCCCACCTTATCCGTAACCTTTTCCGGCCTCTGCGCCATCGTAAATGACACGGCCGGCGCCAACCAAGACAAACAGGTACACGCGTTGCTCGTTGCCGCGTCCAAGAGCAAAGTCACACCTTCCCTTTGCCAGCACGATCGGCGACTCACCTTCGATCTCGCAAACCTGAAATCGTTCGGCACCGGAGACGACAGCGGCCCGAAACCTTTCTGGAAAAGCTTCGGCTTTGACAGCCCTTCGGGAATCACGACGTTGTGCTCGTGGAACATCGACGGCTGCCGGCTCGAGATCTGGCCCAACGGTGAGCCCGACCCGGAGGATCTAGGAAGGATCCAGTACCGATGCAGAGACATTCTGGATCTGAGCCAGCTCGGTGCCGACGCCATCGATCCGAAATGGCTCGCGGACGAAGCCGTCGCCGAGAGGGACCTCGTAGGGGCTTCCTTCAAGATGCGACACGGCTTCTTCGACGACGGCGAACCCGTCGAGCAACCGTGGATCATGTGCAACGAACGCGAAACGTGCTCTGATCGGGAGGCGCAAACTTTCGACAGCTCAGTGGTGCTGGATATGCCCTATAGCGAAGCCGAGTTCTTTCGCATCTGGGCGTGGAACTACAAGAAGCAGTGCGCCCAGTGGATCGATCTCTCCAATGACCGCTCCCGCAGAAACAGGACCGTCGAGGTCTCGGTCTCGAACCTCTGCCCCGCGGGACCGATTCCGGTCCGCCGTGAGCCGGACGTCCTCGCCTGCTACGAGCTCTGCCGAACCGTCATCGAGCAGCCCCGCAGGCGCATTCCGGTGAAGCCCAACGACGACGTGACCCCGCGTCAGTCCGCCTGTCCCCCCGTCAGCTTGGAGAACGGACCGTGACCTGGCGCGGAGCCTTGAAAGGAGTGGCTGGCGTGGGGCCCAGTCGGCTGGTCCCGCTGAGCCTCCTGCTTGGCCTAAGCCTATTTGCAGCGAGCCGGAAGATCCCCTCGCCTCGAATCGACACTCGGGTCTTGCACGAAGACGACTGCCTCACCCGCACGGAACGCCAGCGAGACTTCCCAGCTGTGGTGAGGGCGTCAGGAAGCAGTCACTTCACCGCTGCCTTGGTGGGCCCGAGGGTCCTGCTGACTGCGGCCCATACGGTGGAGGACGACGATAACCCTATCCTTGCCACCCACAACGAAGGTCAAATCGCTTGTTGTGATCTTCACCCCGACTATTCCTCGGACGACGGCTCTTCTGCGGACGATTCCGACCTCCGACGCAGCTCGGTCGATCTTGCCCTCTGCCGCTTGGCGGATCCCCTCCAATTGACGCCCCAGGGGGCTCGATACGAGTCCATAAGCCTAGGTCCCTATGACGAACGCACGACTCTGACCGTCATGGGATTCGGCCCCACGAGAAGAGGAGGTCCGACCCACACTTGCCTGGCTTTCAAGAAGAACGTGGACATCATCCGACAAGCCAGCGAAAGCCACTGGATCGAGGTTGATGCTTGTTTGACGGGTGGCGACAGCGGCGGCCCGGCATTCATGGAGGAAGCACGTACGAGCTCACGACGAATTGTGGGCGTCAATGCCAAGGGGCCATGCTCCGGCGAAGACGATGATGGGGATTACTCTCTTCTCACCAGCACCAGCTCCCCGGCCATCTCGGAATGGATCCAGGCATGGGCCAAAGGGGAAGCCACCGGCCAATCCTGCGGTGCCGGAGAGCCAGTGGCGATCTGCGGCGTCAACGCCAGCGAGGGCATACCCTGCCAGACGCTGAGTTAGGGACGACCTCGGATACCTCGGGCCCCGGCCGACCACGGCCCGGGCCTTTCTTCGTCGTTCCGGAACTCGCTCCGTCGCCGCCGACGGTCGCGGCCGCAGCCTGCGGGGCTCAGCGGCCGCGGACGCGTCTACAATGGACCGCCTCCGCCGCCACCCTCACCGAAGGAGCCCCCATGACCGTCTTCCCCCGTTTCCCTATCCGCACCACCTCCGTGACTCTCTTCGTCGCGGCGCTTCTCCTCTCGATCGCGACGCCCGCCGCGGCCACCTGGTCGGTGGTGGCGGTGGACACCGAAACGATGGAGGTGGGGGTCGCCTCGGCTACCTGCGTCACCGGCATCGATCTCAAGGCCTTCTCCCCCGCCATCGTCGTGGCCCGGGGGGCCGGCGCGGCCCAATCCCAGGTGGACGGCTCGGGCCAGCGGCGCCAGATCATGCGGACCGGCTTCCTGGGGGGCACGTCGAGCGACGACATCATGGCCCAGCTCAAAGCCCTCAGCGGCAGCGGCTTCCACCAGAACGGCGTCGCCACCCGGTTGGGGGACGCCGCCACCTTCTCCGGCACGACCACCTTCGACCATTCCTCGGGCCTCATCGGCAGCGACGGCAGCCTGCACTACGCCATCCAGGGCAACATCCTCACCGGCAGGCCGGTGGTGGAGATGGCGGAGACGGCCTTCCTGGCCGAGCCGGGGGATCTTCCGGCGAAGCTCATGGCCGCCATGGAGGCGTCCCGGGCCATGGGGGGTGACGGCCGCTGCTCGTGCCCCGGCGGCGTGACCACCTGCGGATCGCCCCCAGCCTCGTTCCAAAAATCCGCCGACGTCGGCTTCGTGGTGCTGGCGAGGTTCGGAGACACCGACGATTCGAGCTGCGACGCCGGCGGCTGCGCCGACGGGGACTACTTCCTCTCCCTCAACGTCGCCAACCAGACGAGCGGTGACCCGGACCCGGTGATCCAGCTCCAGGGCCTCTTCGATACCTGGCGCAGCGGCCTCGAAGATCGCCCCGACGCCGTCGCCTCCACTGCCTCGTTCCGGGCGGACGGCGCCAACCAGGTCCTGCGGATCGAGGTCCTGGACTGGCGGGGGCAGGCTGTGACCACGGGCATCTCTGGGGTCACCGTCGCCCATGCCCCGGGGTCCGCCGGCGCCGCCGCCATCGGTGCGGTGACGAGCGTGGGCGGCAACGCCTACGAGGCGACCCTCACCGGCGGCGGCCCGGGCGACGTCTTCCTCGTCACCATCGACGACGGCGTTCGGCCCGTCGTCCTCCCGACGACCCGAACGGCGTTCCCCGACTCCGAGATCTTCGCTGACGACTTTGAGGGCGGCGATACGACGAGGTGGTAAAACAGGGGGTGAGCACGGCAAGACGAGCCTCACCGAGCCGGATCGGGTCTGCCTAGAACCAAGGCCCATTTCCGGGTGGCTCTGCGCGTTGGATTGAGGTGCTCATCGAGCCCTTCCTCTACCTTCTGGAGACCTGCATGCGATCCACCGACCCTGCCCGTCGTTCGCCCGTTGCGAAGATCCGATCCAAGGGATTCTCGCTTCTGCTCGCCGCAACACTCCTGACCTTGGTGACCGCCGTCGCTCCGACGGCGGTGGCAGAGGGGTCCGCATCGTCGGCCCCCCTCGTGCTGATCCTCGACGTCTCCGGCTCCATGTGGGGCCAGATCGACGGTGAGAACAAGATCGTCATCGCCCGCCGGGCCCTCGGGGAGTTGGTGGACGACCTGCCGGCGGACTCCAAAGCCGCGCTGGTAGCCTATGGACACCGCCGCAAGGGGGACTGCGCCGACATCGAGACCGTCGTCCCCATGGGAACCCTCGACGCCGTTGGGATGAAGTCCGCCGTCGAGGCCCTCCAACCCACCGGCAAGACCCCTATTTCCGCCTCGGTGGAGCAGGCCCTCGGCCTGGTGAAGGACGGGGGCGAAGGGGCCACGGTGATCCTGCTGAGCGACGGCCTGGAGACCTGCGGCGGCGACCCCTGCCGCACGGTGCGCCTCGCCAAGGAGGCGGGGGCCGAGATGGTGCTCCACGTGATCGGCTTCGACGTCGAGGGGGAGGATCTCTCCCAGCTCCAATGCATGGCCCAGGCCGGCGGCGGCATGTTCCTCGGGGCCAACGACGCCGCCGAGCTTGGGGAGGCCCTCGACCGCGCCGTCGCCCAGCCGGTGGACGTGCCGGTGGGACGCCTGGTGGTCCACGCCGTGGCCGACGGCGAGCTGGCGGACGTCTCGATCCACGTCTCCGACCCCGACGGCAAGGAGGTGGCGGTGGGACGAACCTACGACAAGGCCGACACCAACCCGCGGGCGATCCCCTTGGCGGACGGTGAGTACGACGTCAAAATCGGCGCCATACGCCTCGAAGGGGACACCGAGCGGAGGTTCAAGATCCGAATCGCCGATGGCGGCGTGGTCGAGAAGTCGGTGGACTTCAGCTCCGGCGAGCTGGTGGTCGGCGTCACCCGCAACGGTGAGCTCTCCGACGCCACGGTCCGGATCTACAGCGACGAAGACGACAAGCCCGTCGAGACCCAGCGCACCTACAACGCCCCCAAGACCAATCCTTCCGTCGTCCGCCTCACGGCGGGTCGCTACCGGGTCGAGGTGAAGCTGCTGGAGGTCGAGAACAAGACCGACGTCGACCTCGGAATCGTCGAGGTGACGCCCAAGGGACGGGTCGAGGTGAGCCACGGATTCGAGTCCGGGACGCTCAAGATCGGCGCCCTGCGGGGTGGCGAGCGGGTGGACGCCGTCGTCCGGGTGATCGACCCGGAGACCGACAAGACCGTCGATCAGAGCCGCACCTACACCGCCCCCAAGTCGAATCCCAAACCCTTCGAGCTGGTCCCCGGCCGCTACCGGATCCACGGCAAGACCATCGGAAAGCCGAAGGTCGAGCTGGAGGCGGAGGTCGTCGTGGACGCCTCCGGAGAGGTGGTCCACGACTTCGAGTTCGAGGGCTGAGACGGGCGAGGCCTCAGGGCTGGACGACGGACGACCAGGCCCCGAGGTTCCCGGACTCGAACCCATCGGCGAAAAGGGGGGGCCGGCACGCGTTCCGGACCCCCTCGATTTGCTCCGGCCTCAAGATCCGGCGGAAGTAGTGGACCTCGTCCAGGGCGCCGACGAAGCCGTCGATACCGGTGCTGCCGAAGTAGAACGGTTCGGTGTTGTCGGAAACCGAGCTGACAAAACTGAGGGGCACCGTCACCGGCGGACGATCGTCGAGGTAGAAAGTGGCCTCCTCCTCCCCGCCCCCTTCGAGGGTCATCGCCAAGAAGTGCCACTGGCCGTCCCGCAGGTCCGGTAGACCGCTGGGGAAGCCGGCGCCGGAGCCGCGGTAGAGCCGCAGCTCCGGGGAGCCGGCGGTGAGCACGAGGCCGTAGCCCGTGCCGAGCCCTTCCAGGCCGTGCTGGATGACCCGTCGCGGGTCGGAGCTATTCTCCGCGGCGACGCGGACCCAGGCGGCCCAGGTCAGGCGTTCCGAGGTCGGCGCGAGGCTCGAGTCGAAGGGGATCGAAACGGCGTCCCGGAGACCGAAAAGGAACGCGGCGTCGCTGCAGGAGCCCACGGTGAAGCCGGCGTTGTTCTGGAGAAATCCGCGGTTGCCGAAGGCGGTGTCGTCCTCGGCGTCCAGCTCCCCCCGCCACCGACCCGAAGGCCCGAGGGTTTCCGTCACCTCGCCGGGTTCGAGGGCCCGGGCGACGAGAAAGACTTCGTCGAGGAGACCGTTGAAGAAGGCGGCGGAGCCGAGGCCATCGGACCGGCGGCCGATCGTCAGGAGCTCGGTGTTGCCCAGGGGGCCGGCCACCGGCCGCGGGTCGAAGCTGGAGTCGAGGGCCCCGTCGATGTAGATCCGCAGGCCATCGGCGCGATCCCGATCGACGCTCCACACCACCTGGCGCAGCGCGCCGTCGGCGATGCTGCGGGGGCTCACGAAGTTGAGGACCGCCGCTCCGTCCGCCAGCTGAATCCCCGGCCGGCCGTCGAACAGGAAGGTGTGGACGCCGCGGAGAGGCCCGGCGGCCCGCTTGTCCACCAGCGCCAGGGCTCCAGCGCCCGCCGTAGTTTTCACCCAGAGTCCGAACGTCAGATCCCCGGTTCCGAGATCGAGGCCGGGGGCGTCCGGGGTGCTCAGGTAGTCGGCGCCGTCGAACAGGAAGCCGGAATTGTCGAAGCCGGGCTCCGTGGACAGGGGTCCGGTCTCGAAGGCGAGGGGGTGGTTCCCCGACAGGTCGTCGAGGGTGCTGTCGAAGGTCCACCAGCTGACCAGGTCATCGAAGACGTACGAGACGGACACTTCGTGGTCCTCACCGGGCATGGTGAACGTGTTGAAGCGGGAGGTGCTGGCGTCGTCGTCGGTACCGCTCCAGCCCGCCACCCGCCACCCGCCCGGGGCGGGCTGGGCAACGACGTCGAAGGTCTGCCCCGCCTGCCGCCGGCCGCCGTCGCAGGGGGCTCCGGAGATGGGTTCAACCTGGGGGAGCCCGCCATCACCGACCTTGGCTCGGGCCAGGTCGTAGCAGAGCACCACCTGGGTGGTCTCGGTGTCCTCGTTGTCGGATGGATTCGGGTCGACGTCCGCCGACGCGACGGTGGACGTGGTCTCGACGGTTGAAGCGGTTTCAGGCAGACCGAAGGAGACCCGCACCTTCGACCGGCCCAGGGGGAGCGACTCGGCTTCGCAGTCGAGGGTCGACCCGCCGAGGCTACAGCTCCAGGGGTCGTCCCCGTCGACGGAGATGGAGGTGATTCCCGCCGGCAGCTGCTGCACCAGAGTCGCGTCCTGGGCTCCACAGGCCGTCCGGTTGACGATCTCGTTCGAATACCAGAACTCGCTCCGGTGGTCCGCGGGATCCCGCCGCTCGGTGATCGTCACCGCCAGGTCGGCGGGCTGCGCCCCCGTGGGTCCATCGTACCGCTGGAGGAAGATGCCGCGGTCGTCCAGGGGACCCGGACCCTCCCAGACGACGGCGAACTCGTCGCCGGCCGGCGCCGCGGCCACCACCGGCCGCGGAATCCAGGCGATCGAAGTGTCGCTGAACTCCGTCGTGTTGACCTGCAGCTGCGCCCCCACCGGCGACCCGCTCGCGTCAAGCTTGCGGGCCGCCACCGCGGCGTAGGTCCCGAGGAGATTGCCGCTGTCGATGTCCTGGAAGATTTCCTCCCAGGCGACGACGAATTCCCCCCCCGAGAGGCGGTCGATCCGCGGTTGGAACCCGCTCCGCTCGTCCGTGCCGTCGGTCACGGGCACCGCCGGCCCCGCGGTGCCGGCGGCGGCGACCCCGCGGACGAAGACATCGTGGGGAACCACCCCCGGCGCCGTCGTCTCGCTCCACACCACCCGGAAGCCGGTGCCGTCCCCGACCACATCCGGTGCGACCGCGGTGTTCCCCGGGCCGCCGATCTGCAGCTCACCGCCCACCGGCGATCCATCCGCCGCCAGGCGCCTGGCGGAAACCTCCCGGGGTCCCCCCGGGCCCTGGCCGGACCACACCACCAGGAACTCCCCGGAGTCGTTGCTGGCGACCCGGGTCTGCCGCTGGTCGCCGGCTCTGAAGACGTTGACCTGCTGTTCCGGTCCCAAGGTTCCGTCGCTCGCCACCCAGCGCGTGACCACCGCGGCGCCTTCGCCGTCGCGCCCGTCGCTGGCCCACACCAAGACGCTGCCGGATCCGTTGGCGGCAACGCTCGGCGAGGCCAGCGCCACGGTCGGCGAACTTCCGACTTCGACCTGGGGGCCAACGAAGGTTCCGTTGGGTGCCAACCGGCGCGCGTAGGTGGCCTCGCCGACGGCCTCCCACTCACTCCAGACGATCCAATAGTTCCCCAGCGGATCGATCCCCAAGTCGCTCACCGAAGCGAAGATATTGAAGCCGCCGGAGCTCACCGCGAGGGGGCCGCCGAGGGAAGACCCGTCGGCGGCGAACCTCTGGATCCAGATCTCGTAGTTGCTGAAGGACGGACTCCGCGAGTACGCCGCGAGGGACCCGCCACCGGGCCCGTAGATCACCGCCCCCATGAGGGGCGTCCCGTCCAGACCGGCGTCCACCTGGAGTTGACACTGGGTCGGCTGGGGCTGACCATGGGCGGTCCAGGCCACGAGAAAACTCAGGACGGCGAAAACAGCACTTAAAACATTTCTCATCGGGTTCCCTAGGGTCGAAACATCTAAGAACAAGTAGTGTTCGTGGTTGGAAGTCGTCCACGATCTCGAGCTCGACGGCTGAGACGAGCCGCCCTCTCCGCAAACCGCCCCTCAAGGCACGGCGACGGACCAGGCGCCGACGTTCCCCGATTCGAAACCGTCGGCGAAGAGGGTCGGTCGGCAGGTTTTTCGGATCCCCTCGATCTCCTCGGGTCCCAAGATACGCCTGAAGTAGTGAACCTCGTCCAGGGCACCGGTGAAGCCGTCGAGGCCGGGGCTACCGAAGAAGAACGGCTCGGTGTTGTCGAAGAACCTGACGAAACTAGGGACTTGTACGGTCACCGGCGGGCGGTCGTCGAGGTAGAACGTGACCTCTGACCCCGTCCCCCCCTTGAGGGAAAATGCCAAGAAGTGCCACTGGCCGTCCCGCAGATTCGGCAGGCCGCTGGGGTAGCCAGGGCCACCTCCGTGCCTCCTGAATACCGGCGACCCCGCCGTCAGTACCAGGCTATAGCCCTCACCGGTGGATTCGAGGCCGTTCTGGATGACCCGCCGAGGATCGTTGTTGTTATCCGGGTCGACGCGGATCCAGGCGGTCCAGGTCACCCGATCCTGGAGCGGCGTCAGGCTCCGATCGTAGGGGATCGTCACCGCGTCCCGCTGACCCATCAGGAAAGCGACGTCGCTGCAGCTTCCGGGTGTGAATCCGGCGCCGTTCAGAAGCGAGCCGTCGTTGCCGAAGGTCGTGTCGTCCTCCACGTTCAGCTCCCCACGCCAGCGGCCCGTCAGCCCGAGGGTCTCCGTCACCTCTCCGGGTTCGAGGGCCCGGCCGATGAGGAAAACCTCGTCGAGGAGCCCCGTGAAGAAGGCGTCGGCGCCGAGGCCGTCGGACCGACGGCCAATGGTGAGGCGCTCGCCGTTGTCCAAGGGGCCCGCCACCGGACGCGGGTCGAAGCTGGAGTCGAGGGCTCCATCGATGAAGATCCGCAGGCCGTCGGCGCCATCCCGGTCGACACTGAAGACCACCTGGTGCAGAGCGCCGTCGGCGATGCTACGGGGGCTGACGAAGTTCCGCGCCGTAGCTCCGTCCGCCAGCTGAATCCCCGGCCGGCCGTTCAGCAGGAACGTGTGGAATCCGCGGACCGGCCCGGCGGACCGCTTGTCCAGCAGGGCTTGGACCCCGTCCCCCACGGACGTTCTAACCCAGGCTCCAAAGGTCAGGTCGCCGGTTCCGAGATCGAGGCCGGGGGCGTCGGGGGTGCTCAGGTAGTCGGCGCCGTCGAAGAGGAAGCCGGCGTTGTCGAAGCCGGGCTCCGTGCCGAGGGGGCCAGTCTCGAAACTGAGGGGGTGGTTCCCCGCCAGGTCGCTGAGGACGCCGTCGAAGGTCCACCAGCTGATCAGGTCGTCGAAGACGTAGGACACCGAGACCTCGCGATCCTCGGCGGGCATGGTGAGGGTGTTGAAGCGGGACGTGCTGGCATCGTCGTCGGTACCGGTCCACCCCGCCAACCGCCAGCCGCCGTCAGCGGGTTCGGCGTAGAGGTCGATCGCCTGGCCCACGGGTCGCCGGCCCCCTTGGCAGGGGGCGCCGGAAGCGGGGTCGGCCCGGGGGAGAACGCCATCCCCATCCTTCCCAAACGTCAAGTCGTAGCAGAGCACCACCTCCGTGGTCTCGGTATCCTGGTTGTTCGAGGGGTCGGGGTCGACGGCATCCGAAGCAACCGTGGAGGTGCTCTCGAGCATCGTCGTGCTGTCCGTCAGCGTCGCGGAGACCCGAATCACGGAACTACCGAAAGGTAGGATGTCCGCGTGGCAATCGAGGACCGATCCTTGGAGGGAACAGTCCCAGAGGTCGTCGGCGAAGACGTTGGTGGGGACGATCTCCGGCGGCAGCTGCTGGGTCAAGGTAGCGTTCTCGGTCCCGCAGCCCGTCAGGTTGAAAATGTCGTTCGCGTACTGGAAGGGAACCTGAAAATCCGCGGGATCCCGATTGTCCGAGAGCACCACCGCCAGGTCGGCGGGCTGCTCCACAGCCGCGCCGTCGAACCGCTGGAGGAAAATGCCTCGGTCCTCCAGTGCCCCGGGTCCGTCCCAGACCACCGTGAACTCGTCGCCGGTCGGAGCGGCGGCCACCACCGGACGCGGGGTCCAGCTTTCGGCGGGATCCCGGAACTGCGTCGGGTTGACCCGAAACCTTTCCCCCATTGGCGTTCCGGTCGCATCCAGCTTGTTGGCGATGATCGCGGCGTAGGTATCAGGGGGCCCGTAGGACGCCTGATAGAAGTCTTCCCAGACCACGACGAACTCGCCCCCCGCGAAACGGTCGATCCGCGGCCAGACGCCGTCGAAGGGATTCGTTCCGTCGCTGAGCAGTACCTGGGAACCCACGACGCCCGCGGCGTCGACCTCGCGGGTGAAGACCTCAGGGAAAAATCCCGGGGTCTCCGGTTCGCTCCACACCACCCGGAAGCCCGACCCGGCCCCCACCACATCGGGCGTCCTTCCCTCGACCCCCGGATTGCCGAGCTGCACGTCTCCACCCACCGGGGATCCGTCCGCCGCCAGGCGCCGGCCGGTGACCTGCTGGGGTCCCCCTGGACCCTCCCCTGCCCAAACCACCAGGAACTCGCCGGAATCATTGCTCGCCACCCGGGCCCGCTTCTGATCACCCGAGGTATGGACGTTGACCTGCTGCTCCGGACCCAAGGTCCCGTCCAGGGCCATCCAGCGCGTCACCACCGCGGAACCGTCTCCGTCCAGTCCGTTGCTGGCCCACACCAAAGCGCCCCCCGACCCGTTGATGGCCACGCTCGGCGAATCCCGCACAAGGCCCGGCGACAACCCGACCTCCACCTCGGGACCTAGAAAGGTACCGTCCGGCGCCAGCCGACGGATGTAGGTCGTCTCATCGAAGAAGCGCTCAACCCAGAGGATCCAATAGTTCCCCAAAGGATCGACCCCGAGGTCGCTCACCGCGGCCGCTATTCCTTCGGTGGAGCTCACCGACAGGGGACCACCCATGGGGGATCCGTCCACTGCGAACCGGCGGACCCGGATCTCCTGCCCGGTGTCCAGCTGGGCCATATACGCCACGACGGACCGACCGTCGGGCCCATAGGCCACCGCCCCCATGAGGGGGGTCCCCGGCAGGCCGGAGTCCACCTGGATCTCACAGAGGGTCGGCGTGGGCTGCCCGTGGGCAGCTATAGCGACGAACACACCCAGCACGACGAAGGCGACGCTCAGAATCTTGCCCATTGGGACCCCCGAAAGGTGAAATGTCCGTCTACAACTGTAATGGCGTAAAAACACCGGGAAATTGTCTCGTCATTCAGGATTCTCTTAGCTCAGCCGCTGGGGCGCCCCGCCGACGGCCCCAGTCCAAGACTCTGGAGGCGGTGTCGAAGCCCCTGCGGCGACACCTCGAGCTCCTTCGACATCGCCGTCAGATCGCAGCCGTGCCGCTCGCAGCTCTCCCGCAGCTCGTCGGCCGTCAGGTCCCCCGCCCGTCGAATGCTCTGGCAGCGATCGATCAGGGCGTACAGGGACGTGCGGGAGACCCGCAGGTAGGACGCCGTCGGCTTGAGGCGCCAGCCGTGGAGCTTGAGGGCCGCCAGAAGCTCCTCCTCCCCCCCGTCCCGGGGCGTCCGATGGAATTGAAGCGGCGCCTTCGGTCGAGCGTCGACGACAGGATCCCGCTCCCCGGTGGATTCCCCGTCCCCGGGTTCTCCTCTGGACTCGTCTCCGATCAGAGCCCCGAGCTCCCCACCGAGATCGGCGCCGGGACCCTGGACCGCCATCCACCGCGCGACGTTCCTCAGCTGGCGGACGTTTCCCGGCCAGTCGGAGCGGGCGAGGCGGGCGACGAGGGCCGCCTCCGGCCATGGACGGCCCTCGTGTTCGACGCCATAGGCGTCCTCCGCCGAAGGCCCCAGGCGCCGCAGCTCCCCATCGAGGAAGTGGAAGAAGAGTCGGCCGATGTCGTCCCGCCGATCGCGGAGCGGGGGTAGAACCAGGGTGTAGCCCGCCACGCGATGGAAAAGTGCGGCACGGAACGAGTTCTCCGCCATGCCGGACTCGAGGTCCGCGTCCGTCGCGGCGATGACCCTGGCGGCCACCCCCTGCGGCTCGGTATCCCCCACCGGCACGATTTCGTGGGTTTCCAGGGCGCGGAGCAGAAGCACCTGGACCTCCGCCGTGGCCTCGCCGATCTCGTCGAGGAACAGCGTTCCACCCCCCGCCTTGCGGAAGTATCCGACCTTGTCTTGATGGGCTCCGGTGTAGGCCCCTTTCTTGGCGCCGAACAGCTCGGCGGCGGCCAGGCTCGGGGATAGGGCCGCGAGGTTGACGGCGACGAAGGGTCGATGCCGACGGGGACCGGCGTCGTGCAGGGCGCGGGCCGCCAGCTCTTTACCGGTTCCCGTCTCCCCCCGCAGCAACACCGGAACGTCGAGGGGCGCCAGGCGGACGATCTGCCGCCGAAGGTGAGCGATGGCGACGCTGCCGCCGACGATTCCCAAGCCGTCGCTACCCTGGGGTGGATCCATCGGTAGCCTGTGGAGCAGCAGGACGACGCGGCGGCCGAGCTCCAGAACCACGCCGCGCCTGATCTCGGCCGCGGCGAAGACACGGGGCTCCCCAAGCCTCCCGCCGTCGGCACGGATGGGCGTGCCGGTCCCGTTGGGATCGAGGCCCACGGCGCCCCCCGCCTCCCCCTTCAGCACGAATGGCCGACGGCTGAGGTGGACTACCCCGAGGGGGCCCTCCAGCCCCCCGGGACCTCGAAAATGGGGTTGGAGCCGCGAAACGTGGACCGTACGGCCGGCCGTCAGGACAGGAAGCGGGAGTCGTCCCCCCACCTTCGAGCGATCCGGATGGCAGACAATCGTCAGGCCCGGTACGGATCCCGCACCCTCCGCGCCCCGGACCCGGGTCTCCGTGACCTGCGTGTCCTGGTGTCCGCCGCCCCCCTCCTCAAAGGACGACCTGGGTTTCCGGCTCGCCAGCGCTGAATCGGGATCCATGAGAGTCCTCCCTGAGCCCGTCGGGAAACCTTCCTTACCTAGATACCCCATGGTACCCCAGGGAACGGGCCCAACCTACATTGTCTCTGGACTGCTCTGCCCGGGGAGGAACCGGCAGCTCCCTCGGTCCCGGCTGCGACATCCGCAGCTACCCCGAGGTCTGAGATGCGGATTCCGCACCCCGGCGCCTCGCGTTGCTCGGCGCTCGCCGACACGCGCCTTCCGGCGACGTCTGGGGACGGGCCGAGGATCTCATCCAATCGTTGTATTTAAAAGACCTGCAGAACCTCAACGGAACGAACGGCGGGGAAGGCTCAGGCCCGAGCCCCTGGTCCTTCCCGTTTGGCACGGGGGTTGCTTATAGAGGTCTCCACAAGGATCACCGCCGAGCCCGCGACATCCTCGCGACGCGGTCGGGAGCTTTCCAGGAGACACCATGAATCGACGCCCCTCACATTGCCCTTTCCTTCGCCGTCGCCCTCGCCGGACTCACCGCCGCGGCGCCCGGGTGGGCATCCTGCGGCGGGCGGTGCTACCGGACCCGTTCCACCGACTGCGGGACGGCGATCGATTCTGGTACTCAAGCGACTCACCCCGGCAGATGGTTGAGATGCGACGGGCTGCCGGACGACCCCTTCCGGGTGCCACAGGGCAACTGAAACGTACCTCCTAGGGTCGGGGGGCGAAAGGGGCGGGGGGAAGATGGGCCCCGATCGCCCACCGTTCCTCTCAGGCCTGCCCACCACCCTCCCGCGTATTGCCGAACCATGCGTAACGCCGTCCCCCGGTCCGCCCCACCCCGCTGCTCCTTGGCTCGGAGCGATCCTAGGGGCAGCCGTTGAGCCGGCTGAGCTCGGAGCGGGCCCGCTGGGGGCTTCTGGCGGTGACCCTGATCCTCGCCGCCACCTTGGTCTGGACCACCTGGGCCAGCCACCGCAGCATGGTGCGGGCGTCGGCACAGCTGGCCCGCAGCCAGGGGGACGACCTGGTGTCGACGATCCGCCGTGACCTCGCCGGGGCCCAGCGGCCGGCTTCGGATCGCCGGCTGCGGATGATCCTCGACGAGCTCCGGAGCTCCGGGCTCCGGTGGGTGGCGTTGGTGGACCCCCGCCGCTCTGAGATCTTGGCCAGCGCCGGCCGACGGACCGTGGCACCGGCGGAGCCCTTGCCAGCCGCGCAGCCCGGCGAGCACGGCTGGCTCCAGGACGGCGACCTATGCCTCCTGGTGGCCCCCGCCGGTGGTCCCGGCCGCGGCCCTCGACCCCCCGGCCGCCTACCCAAGGGGGACTTCGGCCCGGGCCCCCGCCGCGACCTCGGCCCACCGCCGCGGAGACCCCGCCCCCGAGGCGACGAGTTGCGGTCCCCCGATCGGCGCCCCCCGGATCGGCGCCCCCCGGATCGAGATCCCCCGGATCGAGATCCCCCGGATCGAGATCCCCCGGATCGGGATCCTGAAGACCGCCGGGGACCCCGGAGGGAGGGGCCGGGGAACTGGCTGGCCGTCGAGTTCGAAGCCTCCACCGCCCGCAACCTCCTCCAGCGGACCACCGGGACCCTGGCCACCGGAACCGCCGGCGCCCTGCTGCTGATGGTGGCGGTGCTCCTCTTCTGGCGCCAGGCGAAGGCCAGGGAATCGGCCCAGCGGCGCCTCGAGCAGCGGGAGAAGCTGAGCGCCCTCGGGGAGATGTCGGCGGTCCTGGCCCATGAGATCCGCAATCCCCTGGCCTCCCTCAAGGGCCATGCCCAGCTGCTGGCGGAGCGCCTACCGGAGGACCACCCCGAAGGCCGCAAGGTGAAGCGCATCGTTCGGGAGGCCGCGCGCCTCGAAGGGCTCACGTCGGACCTTCTGGACTTCGTACGTACCGGGGAGCTCCACACCCGCCCGGTGGACCCCGTCGCCTTCGCCGAAGAGGTGCGCCGGGAGATCGACGCCGAGCGGATCCATCTCCACGCCGAGGACGCCCCGCCCCTGTGGTCCTTCGATCCCGACCGGCTGCGCCAGGTTTTGACCAACCTCCTGCGCAACGCCCTCCAGGCGTCCCCCCCGGAGGCACCGGTGCACCTGGAGGTGGGGGTCGCCCAGGCCCAGGGCGAGCGATTCCTGCGGATGGCGGTGGGGGACCATGGACCGGGGCTACCGGCGGGCCTGGAGGGTTCGATCTTCGACCCCTTCGTGACCACCAGGACCCAGGGCACCGGCCTGGGGCTCGCGGTGTCGAAGCGCATCGTCGAGCTCCACGGCGGTACCCTGTCGGGCCGCAACCATCCCGCCGGCGGCGCCGAGCTCGAAGTTCGACTGCCGGAGCTCTGAACAACTCCAAAGGGGAAGCGAGACCGTGGCGACGATTCTGGTGGTGGACGACGAAGAGGGGCTGAGGGAGTTCATCGGCGAGGCGCTGACGGACGTCGGCCACGCCGTGACCTTGGCCTCCGACGGCCAGGGTGCCCTGGAGCAGCTCCGCACCCGGGCCTTCGATCTCCTGCTCACGGACCTCAAAATGCCCCGCCTCGACGGTCTCGGGCTGCTGCGGGCCATCCGCGGCGAGGCGGGCGGTACGGGGGAGACCGGCCCTACGGGCGAGATTCGCTCTACGGGGGAGATTGGCCCGACAGGCGAAGCTGGCCCCGCGGGCGAGATTGGCGGCATGGAGATCCTGGTGTTGACCGCCCACGGCACCGTCGAGTCGGCGGTGGAGGCCATGAAGCTCGGCGCCTCCGACTATCTCCAGAAGCCCATCCACAGCCCCGCCGAGCTGCGGCGGGTGGTGGCCAAGGCCCTGGAGCACCGCCGCCTCCGCACCTTCCGCGAGCACAGCCTGCGGACCGACCCCGGTGCTCCGAGGCTCCGCTTCGAGGACCCCGCCATGGACCCCGTGGCCGAGGCGATCGGCAAGGTGGCGCCGACCCTCGCCACCGTGCTTCTGCTCGGGGAAAGCGGTACCGGCAAGGAAGTGGCGGCCCGGGAGATCCACCGCGCCTCCCCCCGGGCCGAGGCCCCGTTCGTCGCCATCAACTGCGCCGCCCTATCGGACCACCTCCTCGAGAGCGAGCTCTTCGGCCACGAGCGGGGGGCCTTCACCGGCGCCGACCGGGCCCGCCGGGGGCGCCTGGAGCTGGCGTCCGGCGGCACCTTCTTCCTCGACGAGATCGGCGAGCTGAAGCTGGAGCTGCAGGCCAAGCTACTCCGGGTGTTGCAGGAGAAACGCTACGAGCGTCTCGGCGGCTCCCGCACCTTCGACGCCGACGTCCGCTGGATCGCCGCCACCAACCGGGATCTCCCCGCCATGATCGACAACGGAACCTTCCGCGGCGACTTATACCATCGCCTGGCGGTCTTCCCCATCCACCTCCCGGCCCTCCGCCAGCGCCGGCGGGACATCGTCCCCCTCGCCGAGACCCTGCTGGAACGGATCCGCGGCGACCTCGGCAGGCCGGCGCCGGTCTCCCTTTCCCCCGCCGCCCGAGCCGTGCTCGAAGCGGCGCCGTGGCCGGGGAACATCCGCGAGCTGTCGAACGCCCTCGAACGGGCGGCCATCCTGTGCGACGACCACGTCGTCGAGCCGCGGCACCTGGCCATGCCGTCGGCGTCCCCCGACGGTTCCGAGGCCGCCCCCACCACCCTCGCCGAGATCGAACGGGAGGCGATCCGCCGGGCCCTGGCGGACGAGGGGGGGCACCGGAAACGGACGGCGCAGCGTCTCGGCATCGGCCTGCGCACCCTCTACGAGAAGCTGAGTCGCTACGGACTGGGTTGAAGTCTCGGCACCGGTGAGGGGCCGGGGCGGGATTTTCCGGAATGAAAGGTAGGGGGCGGTTGCTCCCCCGTCCAGGCCGGCGACGCGCGTCGCCGTTACTTTTCTTCCATCCTCCGCGGAGGTGCCCCATGCTTCCAGTCCGTCACCGCTGTCACCTCGACAACACCGTCACCCGACTCGAACGCCTCGGCGTCGAGCCCCGTCCCCTCCTCACCCGCTCCGGACTCGACGGCCTCGTCGACGGGGGCAGCGACTACCTGCCCCTCGAACCGGTCCTCGATTTCCAGGAACGCGCCGCCGCCGAGGTCGACGACCCCCTCTTCGGACTGTCCTTCGGCCTCGACACCCGGCCCGAGGACATAGCCCTGCTGGGGTACCTCGCGGTCCACTCGCGGACCGTCCGCGCCGCCTTCGAATCCCTCGCCAGTTTCTTCCGGCTCCACCAAACCCAGTCGGAGGTGACGATCACCGACGACGGCGCCTCCTGCCATCTGACCTACGAGCTGCGGCCCCGCGCCCTCTTCGACTACCGGCAGGACGTGGACTTCGGCCTCGGATTCGGCATCAACCTGATCCGAACCCTCACCGGATCCATCCACCACACGGAAGTCTGTCTCCCGTCCCCGCGGCTGCGGGGACACGGCGACTACCAGGACCGGTGCCGATCCAGCGTCCGCCTCGGTCGCCCCTCGGCGTCCCTGGTGGTCCCCCGGGAGGTGATGGACGCCCCCCTGTCGAACGACGACCCGGCCCTCTTCGGGATCCTCGCCGACTACGCCCGGCTAAAGGTGGCGCGGGCGGAGCCGGACCCCTTGATCGCCTCGGTCAAGCGGGCCGCCGGACGGGCCCTGGCGGATCCCGAGGCCGACCTCGGCCTCGACGCCGTCGCCCGCAGCCTCCACATGGGGGCGCGGACCCTACAGCGCAAACTGCGGGAGCGGGGGACCAGCTTCCGCACCCTGCTGGACGAGTTGCGGCACTCCCTGGCCCTCGACTATCTCCGGAGGCCTACGACGGCCCCTTCGGACGTGGCCCTCGCCCTCGGATTCTCTGAGCTCAGCGCCTTCGACCGCGCCTTCCGCCGCTGGACCGGCCGCAGCCCCAGCGACTACCGCAACGAAGCCCCCGCCGCCGCGCTGCCGGTGATGTGAACGCCCTCCGAACCTGCGGTGCCCGCGACCACAGGCGCCACGACGATGACGCCCAGGGTCAAGGGATCGGCGCCCGGGGTCAGCCGGGATCGGCGCCCCCGGTGCTCTCATGATGTCGAACCAACCGCGCCGTCGGCGCAGGAGGAAACCATGGAACGAGCATCCCACACACTCCGCAACAGCGTCGCCATGCTTCTCGCCGGAGCGCTGACCTGTATTCCCGCGGCCACGTCCCTCGCCAAGGGGGAAGGATCCCCAGAATCCCCCGTCGTGGTGGAAGGGCCCGAATCCCCCGACGAAGTCTTGACCAGGGCCTTCTCCGGCGTCACCGCCGACCAGGTCCCCGCCGGCATCCTGCTGGAACGGGGGGCCGTCTACGGCGCTGAAACCGTCCTCAAGAGCGACGGCGGCGAAGGGACCGAAGCCATGACCCTGGACGAGCTGGGCACCGCCTACCTCGATCTGCAGCGGGGCTCCTACGGGTCCCACCTTCCGTCCCTCGACACCCTGAACGCCTACGCCGGGAAGTGGCGGGAGTCGCTCCGGGCGACCCCCATCAGCCTGATGCTGATCGACTACGACACCATCTCGGATCTGCCGGAGCCCGACCATGTCAACGGTGTCCTCCAACTGCCGGAGGGTGAGCTCGGTGAGACCCGCCGATTCGCCGGCGCCGTGGCCTGGGTGGATTCGGTCCGCAGCTGGTCGCCGACCTTCATCGTCCCCTCCGACCTCCTCGTCTTGAACGGCGTCGAGCCGGAGTCCATCGGCGCCCTGGAGGTCCAGATCGGAGACGCCCCGCCGCAAACCACCCGCCTCGACGAGCCGTTCCAGCCCGCGTGGCTGCCGCAGCAATCCGGGACCCTCGCCTTCACCATCTCCACCAAGGTGAAGGGCAAGCCCACCACCGTGAAGGGCAAGGTTCCCTTCCACAGGCCCAAGGGCAAGCCCACCCCCATCCCCACCAACCCGCCGCCGCCCCCACCGCCGCCCCCCAACTCCAACCCCGAGCTGGCCTGCTCCAGCGGACTTTGGCCGGCGGAAAGCGGGGCGGGAACGGAGATGGTGCGCTTCTACGACCTCGAACGCACGGTCACCGGCGACCCCTTCACCGCCCCCTGGGACGAAAGCACCCAGACGTCCACCCGCGGACGTTTGAGCGCCCGGGTCATCCCCGCCGGCAACGGCGTGACGGTGGTGCCCGACGTCGGGACCTGCGTGGTGGAGCTGACACAGCCGGTGATCCTCGTCGACGGCTTCGACGTTCAGAACAACCGGAGCCAGGACAGCATCCTCCAGGACTTCGGGGGCACCATCAAGACCCTCCTCGACCTCGGCTTCGACGTCATCACCGTCGACTATCAGAACGGCCGTGACTGGATCGAGCGCAACGGCCGCGCCTTCCGCAAGTTCATGACCGTCGATCTCCAGGACATGGTGGATCCCGACGTCCTGCAGCAAAAAGGGGTCGCCGTGATCGCCGGCAGCATGGGCACCCAGGTGGCCCGCTGGGGTCTGATGGAAGCCGAGAACAACGGCGAGGAGCACCACGCCCGCCTGTTCATCAACATCGACGGGCCCTTCTTTGGCGCCAACATCCCCATCGGTTTCCAGGCCGCGGCGGTGGACCTGGCGTCGATGGTGACCTCCGCGTCCATGTTCCGGGCCTCCCTCGAAAGCCCGGCGGCCTCCCAGCTGCTGCTGCGGACCTTCCGCCGCGGCGCCCCCTTCTTGAGCACCGGTTGGTACCAACCCCGCCCCGAGCTGCCCGCCTTCTTCGCCGCGGCGTCCGCCCTCGGCGGCCTGCCGGGACAGACCCGCAACGTGGCCTCCGCCAACGGCAGCGGTACCGGATCCCTACAGACCAACCTCGGGCAGGACGTGCGCCTGCTGCGGGCAGAGGCGGGTACCGGAAACATCTTCGGCAACGGCAGGTTCCACGTCGAGGTCCGGTCCGACGGCCCCGGTGCCCGGGTCTACGAGCGCAGCATCTGCAAGCGGATCCTCTTTTTCCGCGACTGCACGAGGGTGCGTCTCACCCTCGGCAACGGCCTGGGGCTCGACGTCGACGCCGGCGGCTACCGCGAGACCACCCGCGACTTCATCTCCGGCGTCGGCTCCACCATCACCACCAGCGGTACCACCTTGAACGTCAACTACTCCTACGACATCGACCGCCACTCCTTCGTCTCCACCGCCAGCGCCTTCGGCGCCGAGGGCTGGGACAACCGCACCTGGGAGAAGTGCAACACGGAGCACGGCACGGCGACGCCGACCAACGTGGGCCTCATTCTCTCGGAGCTGATCGCCTTCCGGGACGGCGTCACCCCGCCGGAGGCGCCGCTGTTCCGCACCCCCTGCGACCAGCCGGAACCGGTGGAGAATTGCTTCCCCGGCGTGGTCTGGTACGCCGACCCCGACAACCCCACCTACATCCAGCCCTGGGACGACGGCGCCAATTGCTACGTCACCCCCTGCCCCGGCGGCTACGACGCCGAGGTGGCGGCCAACAGCTACGCCGTGCAGCCCGACTCCCTGACCTGCTTCGACGGCGGCCAGCCGGTGGGCAACGGCTGCCCCTACACCACGATCGATGACAGCGACGTGATCGACGCCTGGATCATGGGGATCGCCACCCTGAACATCGAGGTGCTCAACGCCGGCGGAATCGGCGGCGGCCCTTGGAACTGCCCCGACAACACGGTCTTCATCGAGGTGGTGTCGACGCCGGATCCGGTGGACCTCGTCCGCTGCGCCATCCAGCCGCCCCCCGGGGTTCCCCTGGACGCCCTCTACCTCGACGGCATGACCATCATGGCGCCGCCGGAACAGCAGTGCTCCATCGGGGTTCCGCAGTTCCTCGGCGGCCAACACCTCTGCTACCTCGGCAGCGCCCCCAGCGGCACGAGCGCCTTCAAGTTCGGGAGCTCGTTCTACTACGAGGGATGGGACTAAGACCCACCACCTAGGTCGGCCAGGCAGCTCGACCGGACCCTCGCCCCGCGCAACCCGGACCCCGGGGGCGCGGGGCGATCCGCGTTCGGGTCCGAGGCGCAGAAAGGCGAAAACGCGGTGAAACCCGAAGGAGCGGCCCCCGTATTTCTCTCAACATGAGAAAAAATACGTTTCCGCCGTCGCCGTCGGAGCTGCTCCTCGACGTTCTCCTCGTGCTCTTCGAACGGGCCAGGGGCTCCGGAGACCTCGCCGACGCCGTCGGCGATCTGCGGGAACGGGAGGTTCCCCTGGCCACCTTTTACCGCCAGCTTCAGCGGGCCCACGACGAAGGGTGGGTGGAGATTGACGAGCCCAACGCCGACGCCCCGCGCTCCGGTGCACCCCAAAAGCAGGGCCGCCCCGAGCGGCTCTATCGGCTCACCGATCGTGGGGAGCGGGTGCTGCGCACCGGCATCGACCGCCAGCGGCGACGGGTGGCCCGCGCCACCGCCCTGGGCCTCCTCATGGAGGGTACCCTATGACGCCCCGGGACCGCCGCACCCGAAGCGACGGGGGGAACCGACCCGACCCGGGACCACCGTCGCCGCGGGGCGGGCTCGCCGTCTTGGCCCTCTCCCTGCTGCTGCGCCTCTACCCCCGCCGATTCCGAGAGCGCTTCGGCGACGAGATGCTGCAACTCCACGTCCGCCGGAGCCGAAGGCGGCCGGGGTTCCGCACCGCGTTCCTCTCCGTTCTCGACACCGTACTCGGCGTCCCCCTGGCCTGGCGGGACGAGGGGCGACAGGCCGCCCCAATCACCCCCAGCAGCCACGGAGACCCTGGCATGAGCAACCTCCTCCACGAAGCGATCCTCTCCCTGCGGGTGCTGTGGACCCGGCAGCGCTCCTTCACCACCCTCTGCGTCTTGACCCTGGCCCTCGGCCTCGGCGCCGCCACCGCCATCTTCAGCGTCGTCCACGGCGTGCTCTTGGTGCCCCTTCCCTACGGCGAGCCGGAGCGCATCGTTCGGCTCTTCCAGCAGCCGCCGGGGCAGGGCTTCGGGGTCTTCTCGGTCCCCAACTACCTCGACGTGCGGGAACGCACCCAGAGCTTCGAATCCATAGCGGCCTACGACGACTATCGCCAGGAGGGGGTGGACCTCACCGGCGACGACCGGGTACAGCGCCTGCGGAGCCTCAGGGTGGGATCGGGGTACTTCGAAACCCTGGGGGTCGCACCGATATTCGGCCGCACCTTCACCCGCCAGGAGGAGCGGCCGCTCAACGCCGCGGAGCTGGCGGCGGCCGACGAAGCCAACAGCCGGGCCGCGGCGGCAGTCGCCAGGGGTGAACAGGCCGAGGCGGAGAGGATCGAGGTGGTGCCGAAGATGCCGCGGGTCGTGGTCCTCTCCCACGGCCTCTGGCGCAGCCATTTCGGCGGCGACCCCGCAGCCGTCGGCTCCCTGCTGGAGCTGGACCAGGAGACCTTCGAGGTCGTGGGGATCATGCCCCCCCACCTCGGCGGGCACTTCGGCGGCTCCCCCGACCTCTGGCTTCCCCAGAACCTGGCCCCCGGAGGGAACAATCACCACGGCAACCAATACCTGAGCGTCATCGCCCGCTTGGCCCCCGGCGCGGATCCGGCAGGCGCACGGGCGGAGCTGACGGCCACCTCGCAGGCCCTCCGTGAGGAGCACGGGAGGATCAACGACAAGCTCCGCATCTCCGCCGTCCCCATCGACGACCTGGTGCTCGGGCCGAGTCGGACGCTGTTGTGGATCCTCATGGCGGCGGTGGGCGCCATGCTGGCGATCGCCTGCATCAACGTCGCCAACCTCTTCCTCGCCCGCGGCCTCGGCCTGCGCCGGGAGCTGGGTATCCGCGCCGCCCTCGGCGCCAGCGGCCGACGGCTCTTCGCGTCGGCCCTCGTCGAGAGCCTGTGGATCGGCGTCGCCGGCGGCCTCCTGGGCCTGGGCGCCGCGTGGCTCGCGGTGCGCTGGCTGCGGGAGCTGCGGCCGGCGGCCCTCCCCCGCTTCGACGCCCTCGGCATCGACCTGCCGGTCTTCGGCTTCTGCCTCGCCGCCGTGCTCGTGACGACCCTGATCTTCGGCCTGCTGCCGGCGGCCCGGGCTTCCAGGGCCGACGTGCGCCCGGCCTCCACCCCGCGGGGGGGCGTCGCCGCCGGCGGCCGGCGGGATCGCCGGATCCGGGACTTCGGCGTCAGCCTGCAGGTGGCCCTGTCGCTGGTGCTGCTGACCGCGGGGGGCCTCCTCGGCCGCAGCTTCCTGAGCCTCCACGGCACCGACATGGGTTTCGAATCCCAGGGCGCCCTCACCTTCCAGCTCCGCCTACCGAACTACGCCTACGACGCGCCCGAGCGGCGGGTGGAGTTCTACGACACCCTCTTCGCCCGCCTCGACGCTCTGCCGGGCCTCACCGCCAGCGGTGCCACCTCCAAGCTTCCGGGGGACGGACACCGCAACCACTGGAGCTTCGGCATCGAAGGTCGGGAGCGTGCCGACGGTGAGCCCTGGCCCGGCGCTGAGATCCGATGTGTCTCCGGCCGGGTGTTCGAAGCCCTGTCGATTCCCGTCGTCGCCGGCCGGGGGCTGGGCCCCTCGGACCGCCCCGGCTCCGAGCGGGTGGTGCTGGTGAACCAGGCCCTGGTGGACCGCTACTTCCAGGACGGCGGCGCCATCGGCACGCGGGTCGGGGTGGGCCCGGGGGACCCGCGGACCATCGTCGGCGTCGTCAGCGATACCCGCCACGACCCGCGGGAGGACGCCGTGCCGAAGATCTACGTGCCCCAAACCCAATTCGCCGACGACCGCAATTGGGACCTCACCTTCGTCGCCACGGGACCCGTGGGTGCGGGGCTCGGGTGGGGTGGCCTCCAAAGGCAGATCACCGCCGCCATCGCCGACATCGATCCGAGGCTCGTGGTCTACGACGTCCAGCCCCTGTCCTCGGTCATCGCCGAACCCCTCGCCCGCCAGCGGTTCGGCGCCCAGCTGATGGTTCTCTTCGCAGGACTTTCCCTGCTGCTGGCGGCCGTCGGACTCTTCGGGGCGCTGGCCTACTCCCTCGGCCAGCGGCGCTCCGAAATCGGGGTCCGAATGGCCCTCGGGGCCGACCGCCGGCGGGTCCTCTTGACGGTCCTCGGCCACAGCCTCCGGGTCTTCGCGTTGGGGGCCGCCTTCGGCGCGGTGGGCGCGTACGGCGCCGGACGGTGGCTCGAATCCCAGCTCCACGGCGTCCAGCCCCACGACCCCGCCGCCCTGGCGGCGGCCTTCGGTGCCCTGCTGCTGGCGGCCCTCCTCGCCACCTTCGAGCCGGCGAGGCGGGCGTCCCGAATGGATCCGGCGAAGATCCTCAGGGAGTCCTAGCGCTCCCCCTACTCGATGGACTCCCGTGCGTCCTTCGGGTCGACCTCGCCGTCCAAGACGGATTCCGCCCAGGCGTAGAGCTTGATGAGGGACTGCTCCTGGGACACGAGCTCTTTGCTGCTGATCCACAGGAACTGCAGAACGGCCAGACGGCGACCTTCGAGGAAGCTCTCCGGCCGCACGAACTCGTCGACGATCCGGCGCCAGGTCTGGTCCGCCCCCACCGCCTGGTTGCGGTAGACCGTCGCGATGACGAAGGTCAGGTCGTAGTCCATCTTCTCGAGGGCCCGGGACGCCAGGGCGCTCTGCCAGGCGGTGTCCCGAAGGTCCGGGGGAAGGATCCCCCGCGGCGCCACCCGTTCGAGCATCGCCAGCAGCGGCTCGTCCTCCGGGCCGGGGGTCGCCAGTTCCGCCTCGGCCCTGGCCACGATCCCCTCGTGGTAGGCCAGCCGCTCCTCCACCGACGCCCGGTTGTGCCGGATCTCGCTGCGAAACCGCTCGACGGCGGTGGCTGCCAGCTCCTGCTCGGAGCGCTGGAGCCGCCATTCGTTGACCACGAAGCCCAGCAAGATGCTGAGGACGATCAGGGTCCCCTCCGCCAGCATCCTGGGCAGCTGGTCGCGGAGGGAACGGCGCGGATAAGCGGAATCAGCCATCCTGGGTCTCCTTCGCCGGGGCGACCGCGCTGCACACCTTTGCGGCGCCGTCCCCCGAGCACTCCCCGGCGCAGCAGGGATTTCCGTCGCCGCAGGACCGCCCCGGCAGGGAGCACGGCGGCTGGGCCCGCCGCATGAGGAACGACAGGATTTTGAAGTGGTCGATGCCGAAGGACGCCTGGGTGACACCCCAGGGTCTGGCGCCGACGTGGCAGTAGATGCAGCTGATGTTCTTCTGGGTGTAGGACTCGAGGGCCGTGTTGATCAGGTTGTTGGCGTTGGTGTAGACGCCGGTGATCGGCCCTTCGTGCCCGTTGGTCTCGGGGTCCGCGAAATCGTTGCCGGGGTGGCGGTTTTGGGTCCCGATCAGCCGGTAGAACGCCAGGGGTGAGAACCGTCCCGATCCGTGGGAGTAGAGCTTCGCCTGGTACTCGGCGTTGACCCGCTCCACCGTCGCCGGGATGGGGGCCACCCGGTAGACCGCGACCGGCTCGGGATTCTCCACCGGCGGGTTGAACGCCGCGCCGCATCGCTGCCGGTCGGCGCAGATCTGCGCCGGGATCTCGGCGGGGTTGCCGCTCGCCGCGAGGCGATTCTCGAAACCGATCTGGCTCTGGATCGTCGTCGGCGGGGTGCCGGTGTTGAAGGAGGGGGTCAGGCCCTTGGGGGCGCTGTGGCCGACCTCCACGTTGTCCACCTGTTCGAAGGTGGACGCCACGAAGCCCTGCGGGGTGCGGCGCAGGATGTGCAGCGCCACCAAGCCCATCAGCTCGGTTTTCCCGTCGTTCCGGCCCGGGATATCGACGGTGACCTCCCGCTGCAGGTAGCGCTCCTTGTGGGGGACCCCGTCCAGAACCCGCCACGCCGCCTTGATCTCCACCATCCCGTGGCGGGCGTAGGGGGGCAGCTCCTGGACGTAGGGCTCGAAGCCGCCGGGCAGGGGCTGGAACGCCTCGGGGGATCCGGGGAACCGCAGGTACTCCTCCACCGCGTCGATCTGCCGCTGCCGGTCGTAGTACTCGAACTTCCTCAGGTATTCGAAATACGAACGGTTGATCCCCACCTGGTAGCGCACGTAGCGGCGGTTCTGGTCCACCAGCGGACCGGTGGGGAAGTCGTCTCCGCCGCCAAGGGAGAGGTTGGGGAGGCCCGGCTGATTCACCACCACCGCGAAGTCCCTGGGGATCTTCTGGAAGGCCATCCGCCGCACGCCGGGGGGCGGCCCCAGGTTGCTCCAGGTGGGATAGGCCCTCCCCCACCGGGGTCGGAAATCCCCGTCGGGGGCCCGTTCGAAACGGGGCGGGAACAGCTCCAGGGGCCCCGGAAACGTCTGCCAGACCCGGTCCCGCCGCGGATCGTCGTCGAACAGGCCGCGGCCGCAGTCCGGCTGCCCCCGGGCCGTGTCGTCGGTCACCTCCAGGGCCGGCCAGTTGAGGGCGATGAAGGTGCGCCACATGAAGTCGTAGAACGCCCCCTGCTGGGCCGCGGGGTCCGGGGAGACCTCGAACTCGAAGGGCACCCGCCACGGGGTCGGGCCCAGGGGATCGTCCGCCCTCGGCTCGCAGGGCTCCGCCCCCTGGGCCGCCGCCGAGGCCGCCGGGAGCACCGTGGCCGCCGAGAACGTCAAGGCCGCCAAGAGCGTCGAGGCCACCCGGGCCGCCGCGCCCGCCGTCCACCGCGTCGAGGTCAGGCGTGCTCGCGGCTCACGGGAATCGGACATCGGGCGCTCCTTTCGGACGTTCCTCTCACAGGTTCGGCACGGGTGCGGTACGGCCAGTCTACCGCCCCGCTTCGATCTCTCCGTAGACCTTGGCGATTCCCGGCGCCAGGTGGTTCTGGAAGAGGTAGTCGGCGTAGACCTCCGGCAGCTCGACTCCGGCCTGCGCCGCCTCGACCCCCTTCCCTTCCTTCACGAACGGCTCCACCGCCGACCGCAGCCAGCGCAGGTAGCCGACCAGCTCCCGGACGTCCTCGGCGTCCCCCACCGCGCCGTGGCCGGGCACATAGCGGGTAGCGTCGAGCTCTAGGACCGCCTCCAGGGTCTCGATCCATTCGAGGGTAAAACCGTCGCTGACGTTCGGCAGCATGCGGACCCAGAACAGGTCGCCGAGGAAAATTACCTTCTCGTCCGGCAGGTAGAGGATCGCGTCGCCGTCGGTGTGGCCCCGCCCGAGGAAGTGGAGTTCCAACGTCGGCCGGCGATGGAAGATGAGGCTATGGTCGAAGGTGAGGGTGGAGAGGCCCGTGTCGCCGGCGTCGATCCGTGCCTTGAGGGCGCGGCTGGACCGCAGGATGTTCTCCGCCAGAAGCCGATCCGCATCGCTCTCGGCGGCGGCGAGCTGCCGTTCCAGGCCCTCGATCTGACGGGGGAGCCGCTCCGGCAAAGCCGCGACCTGCTCCACCAACCGATTCCGGGTCGCGTGGTGGGAGATCTGCTCCACCTCGGGCCCGTAGACGCCGGCGCCGCCGCTGTGGTCAAGGTGGAAGTGGCTGTGGATCACGTAGCGGATCGGCTTGTCGGTCTTGGTGCGCAGCAGCCTCTGCGCCTCCTGGACCTGGACCGGCGACCAGTGGGAATCGTAGATCAGCACGCCGTCGTCGAGCACCACGGCACCCGAGTTGCTGACGGCGCGCCAGGAGGTCTGGGACTCCTCGGTGGGCCGAAACGCGTACACGCCCTCGGCGAGGGTTTCGAGGGTCAGCATCGGCGACTCGTCGGCCGTCGACGCTGCGGGGAGCAAGAGCCAAGGCAGCAGGGTCCAGGCGATCGCAGCTCTCATCGGTGTCTCCAGGGGAAGGGTTGGGTGGGGGCTCGGCGGGGGTACGGCCCCGCAACGGGATTGGACGCCTCGCCCTTGCGCCTTGCGCCGCGCCCCCGCGCGGCCTATGATGTTGATGCCTAGATCTAGAAATGTTTCATCGCCCAGACGCGCCTCGAGACTCAAACCTCGGAGGGAGAACCCATGTCGAGCAAATGGATCGGACTTCTCGCATTCCTGATCGTAATCGCGGTCGTCGTATTCCTTTTCCAAAGGCCCGAACCTGCCCCTGAACCCGAGCCCGAACCCGCGCCGATCGAGGTCGTGACGCCCGACGACACCGCATCGACCCAGGTGGATGCCGAGGCGGCCGCCTGCCCCACGCCCACCACCGCCGGCACCGGCGCCAACCAGGCCGGCCTGCTGGTGACCTACGGAGACGGCACCTCCCAATCGATATGCGTCTCCTTCGACGGCGATTCGATCACCGGCTATCAGCTGCTGCAGAACTCCGGATTGGACATCGTCACCCAATACTTCGACGGGCTTGGGGAAGCGCTCTGCAAGATCACCGGCGACGCCGGCAGTGATGGCTGCGACTACCCGACCCAGACGTGTTTCTGCGACAGTTCCACGTGGGTCCTGTTCGTGACAAACGACCAAACCACGTGGACCAAGTCGGACGAAGGGATGTCTAAGGCCATGGTCTCCGCCGGTGGCGCCCAGGCCCAGCTCTGGGGCAACGACACCCAATCCCCGCCGAGCTGCTTCTTCGCCGACATCTGCGGCACGACGCAGACTTCGGCGACGGACGGCTGAGACGTCTCAGCGGTCGAGGTCAAAACGGAACCGCTTCTGGAACCTCGAAAGGAGGCGCAGAAGCGGTTCGCCCAAAGCGAACAGTAGGACCGCGTTCGCCACCGCCCGCCCCGCGTCCCACCAGATGGACGTCGCGAAGTAAAAGGCGACGTAGCGGATGGCCGTCTGCTGGAGCGCCAGCCCCGGCTGCCAGTGGACGCTCGGGTCCGTCGGCTGCAGAAACGACCAGAACCAGAGGTTGATGATCACCCCGAACAGGATCCCCGCCACCGCGCCCCACGCCCCCAGGACCCACCTCGCCTTCGAAAGCGGCACCCTCGGCAGCCAGCCCGAGAGCATGCCGCACCAGCCGGCGGCGAACATCTGGAAGGGCAGCCACGGCCCCACGCCCCCCGTCAGCAGGGCGGAGGCCAGCATCGCGAGGGTCGCCAGGAGGAAGCCGAACTCGGCGCCGAAGGCGTAGCCGCAGACGATCGGCAGGATGAAGAAGGCGCTGGACCCCATCGGCCCCGAGACCAGCCGCAGGCAGGCGGTGAGGCCCACCAGGACCCCGAGCACCGCCACCATGCGGGCGTCCATCCGGCGGGTTTCGAGGTTCGCCACCACCACCAGCAGGCAGAGGGCCAGCAGCACCACCAGCAGCACGGGGGCGTCGGCGGAGTGGGCCATGCCCCGCGGCCCCGACTCGGCGGGGCTGCCGGCGAACATGGGGTGGACGAAGGCCCAGAGGCCGAGGATCCCGGCGCACAGCAGGATCACGGCGGAGAGGATGCTGCCCCGGCGCTTCATCCGGTGGGGGTCCCCCCATCCCCCTCACCGCCCCCTTCGTCGCCGCGGTCCGGTCCCGAAAGACGACGCCGCACGTCGTCCAACGTGTGGAGCCCCGGGTCGCCGAAGAGCCGGTTGATGCGGGTCCCGAACACTGGGGAGCCGTGGAGCATGGCCCCCGTCGGCCCGTCCGCCACCACCCTGCCGTCCCCCAGCAGGACGACGCGGTCGGCGCAGCGGGCCACCAGCTCGACGTCGTGGGTGGACAGGACGACGGTGACGCCGCCGTCCACCAGACTCCGCAGCCAGGCCGCCAGGCGATCCTTCACCGCCACGTCCAGTCCTCGGGTGGGCTCGTCCAGCAGCAGGATCGCCGGATCCCCGGCGAGCGCCGTCGCCACCGCCACCCGCTGCCGCTCGCCGGTGCTCAGCTCCCGGGGATGCCGATCCCCCAAGCCGTCGATGCCGAGGGCTGCGAGCAGGGGTCCCAGGCCGGGGCCGGCCGCGGCCCCCCGCTGACGCAGGCTCCACGCCAGCTCGGCGTCCAAGGTGTCGTGGAACAGCAGGCGGGAGGGGTTCTGCGGCACGAAGCCCACTTGCTGGGCCACCCGGTCGAGGGGGGTGGCGAAGGGGTCGATGGAACCCTCGGCGCCGCGACCCGAACCGCCCGGCCGCAGGGTCACCCGCCCCCGCTCCGGACGCACCAGCCCCACCAGCGCCTTGAGCAGGGTCGACTTGCCGGCGCCGTTGCGGCCGAGGAGGGCGGTCAAGGTGCCGCGGGGGACCCGGAGGTCCAGGCCCCGCAGGGCCTCGGTGCCGTCGGCGTAGGACCACCACAGGCCCCGGGCTTCGACGGCGGGACCTGTGGACGGGCCCTCCGCCGTAGCGTGCCCCTCGGCGGGTGCGGGGGGAACCACGAGGTCCCGGAACTCCCGGCGCCGGCGGGTGGCCTTCATTGTCAAGGTCGGCGGGTCCCAGCCCAGGGTTCGGCACAGGCTGACCAGGGGCGGCGCCAGGGGGCTGTCCGCCAGGGTCTCCCCGGGGGGGCCGAGGCCGACGACGCGGCCGCGGTCGAGGAGCAGGACCCGGTCGGCGGCCGACGCCACCCGTTCCAGGCGGTGCTCCGCCAGCACCACGGTGAGGCCCAGGTCTTCGTTGAGGGTCCGCAGGGCCGTCAGCACCTCCGCCGCCGACTGCGGATCCAGCTGGGAGGTGGGCTCGTCCAGCACCAGGATCTGGGGTTGGAGAGTCAGCACCGCGGCGATCGCCACCCGCTGCCGCTCGCCGCCGGAGAGGGTGTCGATCTCGCGGTCCCGCAGGTGGGCCACCGCCAGCTGATCGAGGACCTCCTCCACCCGCCGTCGCATGGTGGCCGGGTCGACGCCGTGGTTCTCGAGGGCAAAAGCCAGCTCGTCCTCCACCACCGGGGCCACGAAGTGGGCCTCTGGATCCTGATGAACGAAGCCCACCAGGTCGCTCATGCCCCGGGGGCCGACGTCGATTGGATCCCGCCCCCCCACGGTTACCGAGCCCCCCACGGTCCCGCCGTGGAAGTGGGGGATCAAGCCGTTCAGGGACCGCAGAAGGGAGCTCTTGCCGCAGCCAGAGGACCCCGCCACCAGCAGCATCTCCCCCGACTCCACCCGCAGATCGACGTTCTCCAAGGCCGGCTTTTCCGCATCTGGATAGCGGAACCGGAATCCCCGCAGCTCGATCACGACGTCGCCTCCGCCGGCTCGGCCGGGGGCCGCGGCAAGAAGGCGATGGGCGCCAGGATCGCCACCAGGGGCACCAGGATCGCCGCGTCCACCGACGGCGCCTGAAGCCTGGGGAAGACCGGGTAAAAGAAGGGTGCCCGATCGTACAGATAAAGACCCAACAGCACCGCCGCCGCCAGCACCGAGGTGGCGGTGAGGCCGCTGTCCCGAGGACGCCAGAGCTCGCGGCGGTAGCGGGTCCGCCCTCCACGCCGGCCGACGATGGCAAGGGCTACCCCGGTCAGGATCGCCCCCAGAACCATGGCGGCCGAGGGCCAGGTTGCTCCCTCCCCGGCGACCCGGAGATCCCCCGCGACGGCGCCCGCCACCAGCAGCAGCAGGCCGGCGGCGATCAGCTGACGGGGCAGGTGGCGACGGGATCGGGGCAACACCGGACCACTGTACCCCCTGGCCTCCATAGACTCCGCCATGCCGATGGCGCGCTCCAGCGCCTCCGCGAGCAGCACCAGGACCAGCGGCATGAAGTCCCGCATCTTGCGCAGGCGATGGCCGCGGAGGGCCTGGGCTTCGCGGATGTCCTTCTGCGCCGCGACGACCTGTGGCATGAAGGTGACGGCGATGGAAAGGACGGTGGCCGCCTGGTCGAGCCAGCGGGGAAGCCCCCGCAGCAGCTGGGAGTGGTCCGCCAGGGCGTTGAAGGTGGCGAGGGCGAAGATCACCAGCAGCAGGGCGGCGGTGCGGATCAGTCCGAAGACGACGCTCTCGAGGGTCACCGCACCGCCGATCTGGAACAGGGTCACGCCCTGCTCGCCGGTGACCCGCCAGGCCGGGAGCTCGAAGAGGACGGTGTCCCCCGTCCCCCCCACCAGAACGTTGAAGGCGAGGGTGAACACAACGAAGAACAGGGCGAAGCGGGCGAAGGAACCCCAGGCCGCCGCCGTCCGGGAACGGCCCGCCACGCGACGATGGGTCCAGCCCACGAGCACCAGGGCCACCCCGAGGTAGGTCGGATTAGAGGTTAAAAGGCTCGGCAAGGTAGCCGCCAGCAGCCAGGCCACAAGGGCGAGGGAATGGAACGGAGCCCGGTCGCGGACGTAGCCGGTGGCCATCGCGGATCGCGGGGAGTTCAGCCCTGCTCTCCCCCTTCGCCGTCTCCTCCGCTGGCGTCGGCGGCGGCCCCGTCCGTTTCGGTGCGGGGGAAATACGGGTGGGACCGCAGGAGGTGGAGGGTGTTCTCGAGGTTGTTCCGCGCCGCGGCTTCCGGGTCCGAGCCCAGGGACTCCGTCAGCCCCTCCGCCAGCCGGCGGTAAAGGCCGGCGGTGGACGCCTCCGCCATGCCGTGGCCGAGGAGGAAGGCGAGGATGCCGGCGCCGTCGGGATCGGTCTCGACCCGCTGGGCGAACATCTCCGCAATCATGGTTTCGAGCCGCCGACTCAAGGGTAGTCGCCCCGCCATCGGCTCGGGGACCGTCGCCAGACGCAGCATCGATTCGACGCATTTGCGGCTGGTGAGGACATCGAAGCAGAGCACGCTCCGGCGCTGGTCCGACACGTTGAAGGCCGCGTGGCAGATGTCCGGCTGGAGGTAGTAGTAACGGCCGAGGTCGCAGAGGTAGAAGCGGTCGTCGAAGAGGTACAGGCTGGAGTCGTCCTGGGCCTCGATGGGCATGAGGAACCGCAGGTAGGCGTGGGAGTCCAGGTGGGGCCAGAAAATACCCCCCGGGTCCAGGGTGAGGAGCCGCACGTGGGCGGATTCCATGCCCAGGGACCGCAGGTGCTCGACGCACTCGGCGGCGAAGGGCAGGTGCTCCAGGTACGGGGTCGCGGCTCCGCCCGTACCCTCGAGGTCATGGTCGTTGACGCTGCCGCTGCTGTTCACCAGGGGGGCGCTGATCCACTTGCTGGAGGACAGCTCGGGGATCGACGCCTTGACGGCCCGAACCAGGGTGCCGATGCCCTCCCCCAGGTCCGTCGGCACGGTGCCGTCGTCGGGTCCCTGGAAGGTGAAAATCGTCGGTTCGGGCTGGGTCATCGCATCGTCCTCCCCATGTAGGTGCACCGCGGCACGGCCACCGCCGGCTCTCCGTCGGTGGGGAGCATATCCTTTTGCGGCCCATCGCCCAGGGAGGCCGCCTGTCAGCCTCCCTGTCGTGCTGCGACGGCACCGATCAGTCGTGCCGCAACGGTACCGATCAGTCGTGCCGCAACGGCACCGATCAGTCGTGCCGCAACGGCACCGATCAGTCGTGCCGCAACGGCACCGATCAGTCGTGCCGCAAGGCCACCAGGGGATCGACGCGGCTGGCGCGGAAGGCCGGGAGGGCGCAGGCCGCCAGGGCCACCAGCGCCAAAGCCCCACCGGTGGTGAGGAGGGTGGCGGGGTCCCGGGGCTGGACTCCGTAGAGCACGCCGGCGAGGAGCCCCGCGGTCAAGGCCGCAAGAGCCCACCCCGCCACCAGCCCGACCCCCACCATGGCCATGCCCTCCACCACCACCTCCCGGACCACCCGCCTCCGGGCCGCGCCCAGGGCCATTCGGATCCCGATCTCCTGCCGGCGTTCGTCGATCTGGCAGGTCAGGACGCCGTAGATACCCACCGCCGCCAGCAGCAGGGAGAGGATCCCGAACAGGCCCATCAGGGCGGTGCCGAAACGGCTCCGGGAGGTCTGCTCCCGGAGATGGTCCCCGAGGACCGACGGGTCGAAGACCGGCATCCCCGGATGCACCGCCTCGAGGAGCCGGGCCAGCCCCGGCAGCCGGGGCGCGGCCACCCCCGGGAGGGGGCCCACCGCCGCGGGGGGGCACGGCGGCCGCCAGCCGAGGGGCAGGTAGAGGTCGGGATCCTCGGCGACGCCGGCGGCGTCGGGCACCAGGGTGCGGTGCCGCACTTTTCCGCCACCCCCACGACCTCCAGCCAGCGGACCCCCTCACCGGCGCCGGGCTCCGGCGGCACGCCCCCCTTGAATCGTTTCCCGATGGGGTCGGAGCCGGGCCACAGCCGGTCCGCCAATCCGCGGCTCACCACGGCCCGGGTCGGCCCGTCCTCGGACTGGTCCCGCCGGTCCAAGGCCCGGCCGGCGACGATGGGGATGCCCAAGGTGTGGAAGTAGTCGTCGTCCACGTGGTGGCGGTAGGTTCGGACGCCGCCGCCGTAGGTGGCGTCGGGCCTTCGCGCGGCGCCCTCGGCGCTGACCACCACGGCGCGGTACCCCCCCGACAGCGGCACGTCCGACGCCAGGGTAGCTCCCTGAACCCCCGGCTCCGACCGCAAAGCCGCAAGAACCCGCCGGTGGACCCGCCGGCGCTCGGCGGCGTCCCCCGGGACCGTGAAACGCAGCACCGCCGCCTCGCGGGTATCGAACCCGGGGTCGACGGCGTGGAGCTGGCGCCAGCTCTGAAGCATCAGTCCGGAACCGCTCGTCACCAGCAGCGCCAGGGCCACCTCCGCCGCCACCAGCCCTCGGCGCGCCCCCCAGCCTCCCCGGCGGCCGCCGCGGGACCGGTCCCGCAGCCACGGCGCCACTCCGCCGGCCACATGACGCCAACCGGACACCAGCCCCAGCAATCCACCCACCGCCAGCGCCAGGAGCACCGAAAACCCCAGCGCCCGAAGGTCGAGGTCCACGGCGGCATGGACCGGTAGCGTCACCGGACTCAGGTGGGTCAGCCCGGCGAGCCCCCAGGCGGCGAGGACCACCCCAAGGAAACCACCGACGAGGCCTAGCACCAGAGCTTCCACGATGGACCGCCGCGCCAGGTCCCGGGGGCGGGCACCGAGGGCGACGCAGATCGCCGATTGCCTCCTCGCCCTCACGGCCTGCACCAGCAGCAGGTTGGCGACGTTGGCGCAGGCGATCAGGAGCAGCAGCCCCACCGCACCCAACAGCAGCAGCACCGGGCGCCGCAGGCTACCGAGGCGATCGTCGTGCAGGGACACGGCGGCGGCGCCGTATCCATCGTTGCCGGCCTGCCCCCCTTCCCCGGAACCGTCGAACACCGCCGCCAGCTGCCGGTTGGCGAGCTCCAGGGACGCGCCCTGGGCGAGGCGGGCGACGACGCCGAGATCGCGGTTGCGCCGATCCGCCAGCACTGCGGGGTCAGCGTCCAGGAGGGAGGTCCAAACCTCGGCGCCGTCCTGGGCGCCGGCGAAGCCTTCCGGAGCGACGCCGACCACGGTATGGGGCTGATCGTCGAGCCACACCGTGCGCCCCAAAATCTCAGGGTCACCGCCCCACGCCCGCATCCACAGGGCGTGGGATACCACCACTTCCCGCCCCAGGTCGCCGTCGATCCCCCGCCGGGGAGTCAGCCCCCGTCCGAGCGCGGGCGGGCTGCCCAGGATCCCGAAGTAGCTCGGGGACACCCGCTCCCCCCGCAGCCGCTCGGTTCGCTCCTCCCCGGTCAGCCGGTGGACAACGGCGCCGTAGGCCCCCATCGCCTCGAAGCCCTTCACCCCCTCCGACGCCGCGAGGAAATCGGGGTAGGAGAACGCCCTCCGCTCCACTGTCCCGCGGTCGACGGTCTGGAACACCGCCGCCAGCCGTCCGGCGTCGGGAAAGGGAAGGGGCCGCAGCACCACCGCGTCGACGACGCTGAAAATCGCAGCGTTGGCACCGATGCCCACCGCCAGGGTGGCCACCACCGTCAGCGTGAAGGTCGGTCGGCGGAGGAGGGAACGGCAGGCGATCCTCAGGTCTCTGATCATGGGGCGCTCCGGGAGGGCGGCGTCGTAGGTTCGGACGGATGATCCCATCTTCAAAGCAGAACCCGTGCCAAACGCACAGCCCCGGTCGGCCCCCCGAAATCGGCCAACGGAAGGGGTCCAAGTTGTCCGCAGCGTCCGACCTTGCGACGCCCCGTTCCGAAAACGAACACTTCGACCCACCACCACGGAGGCGGTGGAAGGAGCCCGGGCACCGGCGTGTCCTCAACGCGGGGCGGGCTATGATGGCGCCATGCAGCCAAGACGCCTGCTCGACGGCACGACCACCCCCGACGGCCGCGAGCTGGAGCTTTCCCAGCGCGGCGACGACTACCTGATCCAGATCGACCGCCAGGACCTGATGGGGAGCCGCGCCCACGGCTCCGAGGAGGCGATGGCCGCCATGGCCCTGGGGGCCCTCGGGGGCCAGGGACGCCGCCGCTGGCTGGTGGGGGGCCTGGGCATGGGGTTCACCCTCCGCGCCTGCCTTGACACCCTACCCCCCAGCACCGCCGTGGTGGTGGCGGAGGTCTTCGAGGCGGTGGTCACCTGGAACCGCGGCCCCCTCGGACACCTGGCGGGGCATCCGCTGCGGGATCCGCGGGTGCGGATCGAGGAAGGGGACGTCTACGATCACCTCGGCCCCGGCTGCGAACCCTACGACGCCATCCTCCTCGACGTCGACAACGGCCCCGAGGCCCTGACCCTCGACAGCAACCAGCGGCTGTACCGCGACCACGGTCTGCGGCGCCTGCGGCGTGCCCTCTCCCCCGGCGGCGTGCTGGCGGTCTGGTCCGCCTCGCGGGACGACCGCTTCCGCAAACGCCTTGGCAAAGCGGGGTTCCGGGTCGAGTGCCGACAGGCCCGGGAGCGGCCGGGCAAGGGGGCCCGCCACACGATCTTCCTCGCCACCCTCCCCCGCTGAGGCCGGCGCACCGCCTTGACATCGGCCCGGGCGGGTGATGGATTACCCTCCGTCCATCCCCACACGCCCCCCCCAGGCTGGAGGTCCATGTCCTCGTCCCACCCACCGTCCTCCGACGCCGCCGCAGCGGAGGAGCCGCCCCGCGACGCCGCCCCTGCCCCCGTCGACAAGCCCTGGGCACAGCTCGGTGCGCTGCTCTTCGTCTCAGGCTTCTGCTCCCTGGTCTACCAGGTGGCCTGGTTCCGCCTCCTGCGGCTGATCTTCGGGGCCTCCACCACCGCCAACGCCGCGGTGGTGGCGATCTTCATGGGGGGCCTCGGCCTCGGCGGGGTCCTCCTCGGCAAGCGGGCCGCGCGGTCGGCAAACCCCATGGCCCTCTACGCCCGGGTGGAGCTGGGAATCGCGGTCACCGCGGCGGCGAGCCCCTTCCTCGCCCTGCTGGCCAACGCCGTCTACCTCGGACTCGGCGGTAGCGCCACCCTCGGCGGGGTCGGCGCCGCGGCGGCTCGACTGCTCCTCGCCCTGGGGGTCCTGGGGGCCTGCACGACCCTCATGGGGGGCACCCTTCCGGCGGCCTCCCAGGCCATCGAGCGTCACGGGGACGGCGGCCGACGGATGGTGGCCTGGCTCTACGGCATCAACACCCTCGGCGCCGTCACCGGCGCTCTGACCGCCACGTTCTTCTCCATCGAACTCCTGGGCATCCGCCGGAGCCTATGGGTCGCCGCCCTGGTGAACGTGCTGCTGGCGATGGCGGCCCACAGCCTGTCGCGGCATCGGGCCTTCGCCCCTCGGCCGAGAACGACGCCCGCGGATACGGCCGACGAAGCTCCGAAACCCCGGCAGCGGCTCTCCCCGCGGGCCCGGGTGGTGCTGCCGGCGGCTGGCCTGGTGGGCTTCATCTTCTTCCTCATGGAGATCGTCTGGTACCGCATGCTGGCGCCGGTGCTGGGGGGCTCGTCGTTCACCTTCGGGCTAATCCTGGCGGTGGCCCTCCTCGGCATCGGCACCGGCGGCCTCCTCTACGCCCTCGGCGCCGACCGTCGCCGACCCACCCTCGGCGCCCTGGCGGTCACCTGCGCCCTCGAGGCGGTGCTGCTCGTGGCCCCCTTCGCCGCCGGCGACTCCCTCGCCATGCTGGCGGCGGCGGTGCGCCCCCTTTCCGCTACGGGCTTCGGCGGCCTGGTGGCGGGCTGGGGGCTGGT
This sequence comes from Acidobacteriota bacterium, assembly GCA_038748685.1. Classification (GTDB taxonomy): domain Bacteria; phylum Acidobacteriota; class Thermoanaerobaculia; order Multivoradales; family J023; genus JAUIJL01. The sequence goes on from JBCDIS010000017.1 coordinate 39,617, forward strand.
GGCGTGCCTGGTGGCGCTGCCGGCGTCCATCGTGGCGGGGTACCAGTTCCCGCTGCTGGTGGCCCTCCTCGGGGGGGACCGGGAGGGGGTCGGCTGGGAGGTGGGGCTCACCTACGGCTGGAACACCTGGGGCGCCATCCTCGGCTCCCTCGCGGGGGGCTTCGGGCTGCTGCCGCTCCTCGGCGCCAACCGGCTCTGGCGGGTCTCCACTCTTCTGCTGGTGGCCCTCACGGTGATCCTGGTGCTGCTCCCGCGGCTGCGGTCCGGCCCCTTCCGCGACGAACCCCGGCGGGGGGCGGCGGTGGCGGTCGGCCTCGCCCTGGTGGCCCTGGCGCTGACGACCGCCGGCGGCCCCACCGCCTTCTGGCGCCACATGCCCATCGGCGTCGGCCGGGTCGCCGTCGACTTCAAGGACCCCAACGAGCTCCAGAGCTTCCTCAACCTCTCCCGCCGAGGGGTGATCGCCGAAGCCGAAGGGGTCGAGAGCAGCGTCGCCCTGGTGCGGGACAACGACCTGGCCCTCATCGTCAACGGCAAGAGCGACGGCAGCGCCCGCGGCGACGCCGCCACCAACATCATGAGCGGGCTCATCGGCGCCCTCCTCCACGAAGAGCCCAAGCGGGTCCTCGTCATCGGCCTCGGCACCGGGGTCACCGCCGGCTGGCTCGCCCAGGTGGAGTCGGTGGAGCGGGTGGACGTCGTCGAGCTGGAGCCCGCCGTGGTGGGCTTCGCCAGGGACTTCGGGTCGGTGAACTTCGACGTCGTCGACCACCCGAAGGTCCGGCTGCTCTACGGCGACGGCCGCGAGTACGTCCGCACCCGGGCCGAGACCTACGACGTCATCTTCTCCGAGCCTTCGAATCCCTACCGGGTCGGCGTGGCGGACCTCTTCTCCCAGGACTTCTACCGCTCGGTGGTGGAGCGCCTCGGCCCCGGCGGCGTCTTCCTCCAGTGGCTCCAGGGCTACGAGGTGGACCCGAGCCTGATCCAAACCACCTACGCCACCCTCGGCTCGGTGTTCCCGAGCATCGAGACCTGGCGGGTCCACGGCAAGGACCTCCTGCTGGTGGCCACCCGGGAGCCCATCCCCCACGACCTCGACCGCGGCGCCCGGCGGGTGGAGCGGGAGCCCTACCGCAGCGCCCTGCGGCGGGTCTGGGGGGTGGACGGCCTCGAAGGCTTCTACAGCGGCTTCGTCGGCGGCGACCGGCTGGCGGACGTCCTCGCCGCGGCGGTCCCCGCCGTCTCCACCGACGACCGCCCCACCATGGAATTCGGCTTCGCCCGCAACGTCGGCCAAACCGGCCGCTTCGACCTCGACGAGCTCGCCGTCCTCGCCCGCGGCCTCGGCGCCGATCGCCCCAACATGGACGCCCCAGAGACCGTCCATCTCGATCCTGATCGACTCCTAGAGATGCGGCGAGCCCGTTCCACCCTCGTCTCTTTCGTTCAGGGGCCCCGCACCGGCGCCAGTCTCTCCCGCGACGGCGGCGACCCCCTGGGGGACGCCATCTCCCCCCGTCAGCGGGCCCGCCTCGCCGACGCCCGCGGCGAGCTCGGAGCCGCGGCCGAGGCCTGGCCCCTGGGGGATCCCGAGGGCGAAGGGCGGCCCCGCTGCCACCTCGACCGCCTGCTGGTGGCGGAGGCCTCGGCGGAGCTTGGGGACACCGACCTCGCCGAGCCCAGGATCGCCGCCCTGCGGGCCGACGCCCCCACCGAGGCCGACGTCGTCCAAGCTCGCCTCGCCTGGCGCCGGGGCGACGCCGAAGCCGCCACCGACGCCCTGGTCCGCGCCTTCGAGCGCCTGCGGGGGGACCCCTGGGTCCACATCCCGATCATGGACCGCGGCTTCCGCCTCGCCAAAGACATCGCCCTCGCAGACCGGGCCCAGGGCGGGCGCCTCCTCGCGGTCCTCGATCGCCCCTTCGCCGCCCACCTCTTCGAGGAAGTCCGCCTCGCCGTCCGCCTCAATTTGGCGGGCCGCCTGGGCTTCGGCGAGCACTGCGTCGCCGCCTTCGAAGGCTTCGAGCCCCACGTGCTGTGGAACCGCAGCTTCCTCGAAGCCCGGGAGCGCTGCTACCGCCTAACCAGCCACCCCCTCGCCCCCCAGGCGGCCCTAGAGCTGGACCGCTTCCGCGCCGCCGACGCCCCGGGATTCCAGCTCCCCGAACCGCCGCCCCGTCCCGAGCCGCCGTCCGGCGGCGGTTCCTGAACCCGGGCTTCGGTTCCGAAGACGCCGCGAACCCGGAACCGGCGGTCGATCCGCCGGCCCCGGGTTCTCGTCGCTGGGGCTTTTAGTCCCAGAGATGAGCACGCCAGCAATCGCCACCGCTGCCGCACCTGCCGTAGTAGACGATGTCGTCGCGCTCGTTGTCGTTGTCGAAGTCCCCCACCACGGGGATGTTCCGCGGTGCGCTTCCTTCGAACCACGCCCCCGGCGCCCCAACGGTGCACGCCGTGTTGAACGTGCTCCCGTTGCTGAAGTGGAGGCGCCAGTTGTTGGACCCGGATCCGCAATTGCCCCAGTACACCACGTCGTCGTGCCGTCGGTCGTTGTCCATCTCACCGGTCAGGGGGGCGCGCCGCGCCGTTGAGTCGCCGAACCACATGCCGCCCCCCAAGCTGGTGACCGAGAAGCTGCTCCCGTCGCTCAGGTGGGTGCGCCAGCAGTCGGTGCCGGATCCGCACTTACCCCAATAGGCGATGTCGTCGAAGCGGCCGTCGTTGTCGAAATCCGCCACCACCGGCATGTTGGCCGGATCCGATCCGGCAAACCACATGCTCCCGCCGTAGCTGGTGATGGTGGAGAAGGAGCTGCCGTCGCTCAGGTGAACCCGCCAGCAGTCGGTCCCCGAGCCGCACTTGCCGTAGTAGGCGATGTCGTCCACGAAGTCGTCGTTGTCGAAGTCCCCCACCACCGGCATGCTCTTGGGGGTGCTCCCGGCGAACCACATGCTGCCGCCGAAGTTGGCGGTGGAAAAGGAGCTGCCGTCGCTCAGGTGAACCCGCCAGCAGTCGGTCCCCGAGCCGCACCTGCCGTAGTAGGCGATGTCGTCGAGGAACTCGTCGTTGTCGAAGTCACCCACCACCGGCGCGTGGATCGGATCGCTGCCCTTGAACCACATGTTGCCGCCGTAGTTGTGGGTGGTGAAGGAGCTCCCGTTCCCCCTGTGGACCCGCCAGCACTCGGTGCCGGTTCCGCACTTGCCGCGGTAGGTGATGTCGTCGACGAAGCGGTCGTTGTCGAAATCCCCGACCAGCACCCTGTTCGTCCAGTCGTTGCCCCGGAACCACATGCTGCCGCCGAACGACCGCACTCTGAAGGGTGGAGAGCAGTCGAGGCCCGGGGCAAGAGTTACCACCACTCTGTTGGACCAGGCGATTCCGAGGCCGCTTCGCCTGACCTCGTAGGTGCCGGCCACTGCGGGGAGGGAGAACGTGTGGACGATGACCGCTTCTTCGATGCCCCAGAAGGGAAAGAGCTTGGACGCAACGGGGCTACCGTCGCGGTACACCGTATAGGTCTCCTGGCGGAAGCCGAAGAACAGGAATTTGTCGCGAACTTGGAGCTCGAGATCGTTGCAGGACTCGACCGTGGCCCCCTCGATTTCACCGTTGACGTTGATGTCGACGCCGAAGCTCGGCGCGGCGACCAGGGTGAAAAGAAGCAGGATAGCGACACGCAGAACAGGTTTCATGATGCCTCCGAAAGGTGAGTGACGGGCAGTCGTGGTGACGCCGAAGCGCAGACACTGACTCTTGACGGCTAGTGCGCCTTCCGAGCGCCGGTCCCATCACCTCATCTTCGAATTCATCAAGCCACTGCGGGCCTGGAAAGCTGCCGACGGCGATACAATGAGCTTGAACCCCGAGAAAGGAGGCTCCCCGTGACCCAGAAAAAATATTTCGCTTTGGCGGCGATCATCATTCTAGGCCTCGTTGCGTACTGCTGCTGTTGCGGCAACGGGGGTCGTTGCTGCTCCAGGGATTGACCGACCGCACCCAACTTCGCGCCAAGGCCGGTTGCGACGGCCAAAACCCGGGGCCGCCTACTCGGCGGCGCCCGGGCCGGGTCGTTTCAGGCGTTGTCGAGTCCCCGAAGGCTCCGGAGCCTTCGGGGATCGGGCCAGCCGGAAGGGTCTATTGGAAGGGCTCAGGCGCCACGCGCACCAGGTCCTCCACCTCCTGCTCGATCTCTTCCGAGACCCCGTCGACGAAGCGGATCATCGCGGCGAGGATCGCCTCGTTGAACGGTTCGCCGCTGCTCCTCAGCCGCCGGTTCGCGGCCGACATGTCCGCCTGAGCGCTATCGGCCTCGACGGCGAGGGATGCATACGTTTCGAGCGTCTTTGGCGCCGCGGTGGAGGGGCTGGCCGCGTACTCCCTGCGGGCCTCGTCGAAGCGTCCGATGACCGACAGCGATCGGGCGACGATCGCGTTCAGCTCGAGCACCGTCTCCCGCGTGAACGGTGACCTCAGCTGACCCAACTCCTGCTCGACGAACTGAGACGCCTCCGGTGACGCCTTGGCCGCTGGCTCCAGCCCCGCGTCGGACCGGGGATGCTCGGCGCATGCGGAAAGGAGAGCGGCGGCGAGGATCGCGACCACGCAGCCCGACCGCAGGACGCGCCGCGGGGTACGGCCCCCGACGGTGGCGTGTCGATCAGTTGCCATTGTTGCCTCCATCCGGGCGGCGCAGCGGCTGGAAGGCTTCCCCTTCGAGCACGACGTGGCGTCCCACGTTCTCGCCCATCTGCTGGCCGCCGACATCATCCCAGCGCCAGTGGACGCCGTTGAAGATCCGGCTGTCGCCGTTGGACCGCTGAGCTTCATCGAGACTGCGGAAGCGAATGGGAACGAGGGGCCTCGGTACGCCGAGGGGATCGACGCCTTCGCCGTTGTACTCGTCCGAGACGAAGGTGAACCTCGTCCGGTTGCCGAATAGCTGGCGCATGATCTCGAAGGTCGAAGCGCCGAAGGTCGAGTGACCCGACGGATAGGCGGGGAACGGAGGCGTCGGGGTGATCGCGTCCTCGGTGTTGATCACCGAGATCCCGACCGGCTTCCACTCCGCGTTCTCCGGCGTCTCCGCGACGTTGTCTGAAGTCCGGATGGCCGTCACGGGGCGCCAGTAGTTGTAGTAGTACTTGCTGTCCCAGGCGGCGATCGCCGAGTCCGCCAGCCCGGTGTTGATCAGCGCCAGGTACCGCGCCAGCTCTTCTACGCGCCGCATGCCTTCGTCGCGAGCCACCTGGATGGCGATCTGATTGAACAGCCGAGGCGGAGTGCCCAGCAGCGGCGTGCCGTCGTAGCCCCAGAAGTTGCCGAAGAAGCGGGTCTCGGGGGTCGAGGTGCTGCCGGCGGTGTCCACCGAGGCTCCGAGCCGGTAGACCTCTTCGAAGCCACGCACGTAACGCCTCGAGCCTGGCTCGGGGGGCGGCCCCAGGCGAAACTGGTCGCCCCGGTCCAGCGAGAAGGGCGTCACGGATCCCCAATAGGCGCCGAGGGCCAAGCCCGAGTCACCGCTGAGGTTGGGCGTGAGCGGGTCGGGCTCCCAGGCGAAGATCTCGGTGGAGCCGTCGTTGATCAGGGTGCCGTAATGGGTCGCGGCACCGTCGGCCACGTAGCCCCCCTCCCCCCAATCGGCCTCGTCGTGATCGGACTGGTCACCGACCCGCATGGCGATCACCGCCTGTGCCGCTACCTCACCGGCGAGGATCCCGTCGGCCATGGCCGCTGAGCTGGCGTCGATCGTGGCGAGGTCCGAGTCGAGCAGCGCATTCAGACGGTCTACCTGCTGCGGATAGATCGCCGCTTGCACCGTGTACGACGCCATCGCGATGGCCGCATCGATCGAGGCGCCGGCCGGAGCCCGCTCCAGATCGCCGTACGCGGTGTAGCGCGGTCGAATGGAGTTGACCGCGTCGAAGACCGCGATCTGGATCATCGCGAGTGCGCGGCTCGTGCGCGTCGGTCCTCCGTTGTCGAGCCTCACCTCGCCGGTGTCGGGGTCGGGGGTGTGATCGATGGCAACCGAGTCGAGGGCGATCTCATGCCACAGCAGGACCCGATCGGCCTGGTCTGAGACGGGGCGCGCCTGAGTTTGGCTGTTCATGCGTTCGAGAACGTTGCGCGCCATCGCCGAACGACTCGTCTGGCCGAGGTAACCCACCTTCTGGGAACCAGAGAATCTCTCTTGACCGGATTGCGCATGGATGGAAACCAGCGGCACGGCGAATAGCGCCACCGCCAGCAGGGTGCCTAAATGTTTGTGGCTTTTCATGACAAATCTCCTAAGGTCTGAGCAAGGGCAAGCACCGGCAAGGGACCCCGCAGGATCGAACGCCCGCTGCCGATGCGGAGCTTCAGGTTTCGCGGGTTACAGGATCGATTCGTGGCAGGACACTGCTAAGAATCCGCCAAGAGGACCGCGAAAGTCGTCCCGGGGGACCTGGCCGTCAGGTCTGCCCAGGCGAGTCGTCCCTCGGCGGCGAGTCGGTCGGATAGTGGGTGTCCTCCCCCGCCGCCTGGGCCCTGTGCGGCTAGGGAGGAATCGGGAAGGGGCCGCAACGCCCAGGCGCTCGCGGCGACGGTCATGGACGGATCGAAAGGTGGCTTCATGATGTTCTCCAAAGTGTCGAAATCTCTTTGGACCCGCGAGCCGGTCGGTCTTGACGCCTCCAAGCTCGCTTGAACACCCTTAGAGCAACCCCTGTGCCAGGGTTCAAGGCCGCCTTCCCTACGGGCTTTTGCGGCCCGGAGTCAGCCGAACGTGCGAAATCCGCATTCCCGGTCCGAACCGGAGCTGCGGATTCCGCATCCATTTCCCTAGATGAATGGAATCCGCCTCTCGAACCTACGAAGCTCTCCTGGCCTCCTCCCGTTGCGTCTGAGGACACGGAGGGTCAGCAAACGTCGGGCACGCCTCATCGACGCCTTGTGCCCCTCGATCGCCAGGACCGAAGCACCTCATCGACAATCTGTTAGCGGCGGACGTAAGTCAGACACTCGCCGCTCTTCCTGAACCGGACACGGCTGGGGCCTTCGGGGCCTTGGACGCATCGAAGCTCACACAGCAGAGTCACCTCCGAGAGGAGGAGGCTGTGAACAGAAGGGAGAAACGAGTGCTGCTACGTGAGTACCTGGACCAAGGCCTGAGCAAGACAGAGCTGGCCGAGAAGCTCGGCATCAGTCGCGCGACCAGCTACCACTGGATCCAAACGGGCCAATTGGACCGAGATCTGGACGACGAGCGGATCCGCTACTCGCCGCTTCCGCCGGTTGAAATGAAGCTCGACTGGAAGCATTCCCGAAACTGAGCGCGGTCCGCCTTCAAGGTTGTTGCCTTCAAGAACGACCGGGAGCATAGCTCGAGCATTTGAGGCTACGTGGATCACTAAACAACGGAGAATGTGATGTTGAGAGACTTGATCGATTCCGGAATGAGTCAAGAAGGCTTCAACTGGGAGGATGGGCCTTGGCCCAGCCAATTTCAAAGCGATCTGGTGGCTGGATCTCGCAGTTCGCTCCGCCAGACACGTTGCCGAGTTGTTTTCGACCTGGGTGGAAGTGCAAGTGGTTTCTTGATCGGAGACGATCTTCTCATGACAAATCATCATGTTTTTGGAACGAAGGATGATGCGGCCAACGCCACCCTACAGTTCAACTATGAGATCCAAGAAGATCGCACGACGATCGGGCCTGACCAAAGAGATTGTATTCCGTGACAACCAAATGAAGCACGTCGATGACTTGAAGGTCCAGTACTTGACAGACACAGACTATGGCACCTCCGGCTCACCGGTTCTCAACGACCGCTTCAGTGGCATCGCCCTCCACAATCAGCGAGTGTCGGACCCCGCAGATCCTCATCGGTGCTGCCGCAACCAAGGATTCCGTATCAAGGCCATTCTGGCTGATACCGGAAGCAACATGCCGTGAGTGCTGCCAAACCTTCGCGGGGGGTGGATGCAAGACTTGCCTGAAGGGAGCCCAGATCCAGATCAGGGAAGCTAGGACGCACAAGGGTCGGGGTTAGCTCCTACCCCCGACCCCTAGGCGTACTTCTCGGGAATGACTCGATGATATCCTGGCTCTCCTCAAGATCCATCGGAGGGAGGAGGACACCCGATGGCGCCGCCAGCGATAGACCCACAAGGAATCCGCTCGACGCCCGAACCAGTCGCTATGCTCGTCAATCTCGACCCCTCGGGATCTCCCAGCACCAAGGTCCTCCTCCTAACGGTGGCCCCAACCGGTATTGCCAGCCGAGGGACACTCCCCAATCCAGACCCAGCGGATCGCCATGCAGCATTCACCGTGGCAGCCCCTGACGCCGTGCTTCCGGTGTCGGATCCCCATGGTTAGGGAGTCATGATCGAGCCCTGTGGCGCCTTCGGCCTTATGTCCCACGTCGACCCAAGTGGCTCGGTCGGCCGGGGGCTGCTCAGCAGCTCAGCCCCTTCTGAGGTGTTTCCGAACATCACGCGGACCAGAGTGGCCTGAAGATGTCCAAGAACCTCAAGTGCTTCGACCGCGCCATCGAGGCCATCCGCAGAAGGTTTCCGTCCCTTCGAATCGAAGTCGGCACCAACGCGGACAGGGACCCTGTCGCCGAGATCCCTTCCCAGGACGGGCTCGACTTCGACGTCACGATCTCCCAGCAGAACGACGACGAGTTGCACCTGGAAACTGCGGGCTTTCATTCCGAGTGGTTCCCATGCGCCGAAGCCGACAAGTTCGACGACTTCCTAGAAGCTGCGGGAGGCCTCCTCGGAGGCCGATACCGAGTCCTGGAAACGCTGGCCGGCAAGACAGTCATCGAATCGCACCTGCAGCGTCCCGAGAAGTCCGGCTCCTGGACCGCCATTGCGACCTGGAGCAGCCTTCAGGCACTCATCCCCGGAATACGTCGGCAGAGGGTCGTGAGAAACCAAGGCTGGGACTGATGGCACCAGCCTGGTACCTGACCTGATCGGTCCTCGATATCGAAGAACCGACGCAGGGCATCGCGGACGAAATCCACCCTCGACCGGCGGTTCTCGCAGGCCATCCGACGGAGCGCCTCGTCCGCCACACGTTCGAAGGTTTCGGTAAAGGCCCGCGGCCTCAGCTCACCGATGCGGCGAAGGAGCAGGCGTCGACCCCATGGTACCCCCGTGGCACTGAACCCAGTGTCCGAGGTCTCTCACTCCGGCACTGGCCGACGCAAGCGGAGGAGGCCCGCTAGGCACGTGTAGCCGGGCGAAGACCACGTAAACTGTTGATTCTGATGAACTTGAAGGCGGGAGAGATGGTACCGATGCCCCGACTTGAACGGGGGACCCCCTGATCCACAATCAGGCGCATGAATTCCACAACTCTATATATTTCAATCTTTGTGGTCCAGATAAGGAATCACGGTACAAGATCGGCACAAAATCGGTTCGCAACCACCGGCCGAGCAACCCTCCTCAGCGCCCCCCAATAGAACCCCTGATCTCTAAAGTGTGCTCTGTTGACGAGTGGTACTATCTCATCCTCAGCCCAATGTACGGAGGGTACCCCTATGTTGACTCGCGTTCCACGCACTTCGGCGGCGATTGCCGTCATCGAGCCAAATGGAGTGATTCCGGTGGTCGAGCCAACCGGTTCTATCGCCGCTGTAGTTGAACCGACCGGAGTCACTCCCATCGTGGTCCCTTCAGGGGTCTACCCCGTGGTGGAGCCCAACGGCTTCGGCGGATACGTCGAACCCAGCGGCTCAGCAGAGCCCGACGAGTTCGGCGGATACGTCGAGCCCAACGGGTTCGGGGGCTACGTCGTCCCAAACGGCGGCGTGGTGTTGGAGCCCAGCTGCCTCGGGGGCTTCCCGGAGCCAAACGGCGTCGGTCCGTTTCTTGAACCGAGCGGCCTCGGGGGCTTTGCAGAGCCGAACGGATCGGACGCCCCGGCATCGACAGCGAGCGGCCCCTCCGGTGCGCTCGCGCACCCGGACCCCAGCGGCGAGGAGTCGCCGGCGTCCAAGACTGGCCGTGTGCTCAGCTTCCCGGGCCGCCCTCGCTCAGCGGCCGCCGGGCGCGAACTGCCGAAAGCCGCCTGAGCGCCCGCGCCGCCGGGTTCCATTGACTCGTTCCCCAGCGGGTCGGGTCAAACAAAGCGCCACTTTCTTCTGGAATCCGGAGAGTTTCGCGAATCGCGATCATTTCGGGTGTAGATTCTCGCCATACCGCGATTGGAGGCTGGAAATGGCGAGAGAGCGACGGCGCAGGGACGAGGTCCACCAGCGTGCTGCAGCGCGCTCGGGTCTACTTTGGTTCTTCGGTACCTTGCTGGCTGTGATCACGGCCTACGGCATGTGCACCGCAGACGCCAGCATCATCTACAGCGTGCTCGCGCTGGTGACCCACGGGCTCACAGCAGGGGCGGCCTTCGCGTTTGGGCGTCGCTCGGGTCAGTAGGTCGTCCTAGGGGTCGATTGGCTCGATGCTGTCGACGGGCTGCCATGCGGCGGCATCGAGGGCTTCCCAGGAGATCAGGAAGCGCCCCTGGGTTCCCCGGTACCGGGTGAGGATGAGCCCGTCCTTCGCCGCGGCGAGGGTCTGCCGGCCACGGTAGGGCGAGAGGGTGAGTTCGACTCTCTCCAGGGTCTCTTCCAGGGGGGTGTAGCGGTCGAGGGTGAATGGGCGATTCCCGTCGCCGGCCGTGGTCAGCAGATACAGGCGTCCATCCCTTGCCGCAGCCGCTCGCACCTTCTTGTTTGCGACCTGAGGGGGCAGGGTCTTGGGGTCGCGCCCCTGGGCCTTGAGGGCTGCTACATGGGCGACTGATCGGTCACGGTAGTCGATCTCCGCTCCGCCGACGGCGAAGCGCTCCAGGACCTTGCCACCTCGGTTGATATGCGCCACCTGGTAGCGGTAGTCCCAGACCACCCAGAGGTCCCCCTTCCCCCCGGGTGCCAGGAGCGTCGACCTCCAGGGCCGCTGACCTCGGGGGGACTTGTGCTCCAGGGGTAGCGAGTAGACGGCCTCCCAGGCCGATCGCCTTGGGCTGTAGGCCAGCAGCACCGGAGGGACATCCCAGGCGTCCGTCTCGCTGCTGCCGCCGTCGAGAGAACCTCCAAGCTCGTACGGCAGGACGCCGACTACGGGGCGATCGTCCCACCAGCCGACCGACTCTACGGCCCAGGCTGGTAGGGGCAGCTGCTGCTCTTGTCCTCGGGCGTCGAAGTACCGAAGCCGATTGGGTGGCTGGAGGGTGATCCACTCTCCAGAGGAGCTCATTGCCACTCCCATCACCGGGGCGGCGGCGACGCCGTCGTCGGGAAGTGTCTCAAGCGGATCCGGCTGGCCGAGCTTGCCTTGAACGCGAAGGAAGGGATACACCTCGAAGCTGCTCAGTCGCAGGACGTACGCCCGACCTTGCGGGTCAGCCTGTACGAACTGGGGACCTTTCCAGGTCTCGCCCGCGATGGCGGTCGGGGTGATCACCCCGCGATCGGGGTCCTTCGACTCCTCGCCGGCCGTGGTCTGGGCAAGGGCCAGGGCGAGGCCGACGGCGATCAGATCCCGCCGCATGGTCCTGGCGCTCCGCAGTAATCCCATGACTCGAGGAGCTCGCCATCTTCGTAGATGGCGCACACAGTGCACTTGTACTCCCAGCACTGGTTGCCCTCCCTGATCCGGATCGTGTGTCCGCTGCAGTCGACCACGATCTCCGCAACTGCGGGCGTTGCGAAGGCGAGGGCGACCAGAACGACCGCCGATAGATGTTTCATCATCGTCATTGCTATCCCTCCCTGAAGTAATGCGATTGGTCACCACAGGCCGTATTCATACTTCTCAACGACTCTTCCGTCGGAACTGAGTTTGACCTCCATGAAGGAACCGTCGGAATTCTCCCATCGGTGCTTAGGGGCATAGGTCCTGCCGACTACAACCTGCGTTTCTACCTCTTGGCCTTCGTGCCCTACGACCACCTGGACAACCTCGAGAGAAATCCCCTTCCGAATATGCTGGTACTCGTCATAGGAAACGACATCAGGCGGTGGAAGGGTCCGTCGCTTAGCGAGCCTTCTCGTGTCTCGTAGTGCCTGCCAGAACCTATGTTCATTCTCGTGGCCAAGGAACGACTTCTCGACAGCCGATCCCTTGGCCGTTACCACCACCGCGCAGTAAACATCCTTCCGAAGAATGGCCCCGTAGCTGTTCGCTGCGTCAACCAACCCCTTGACCTCCCAGACGCTGTTGGTACCCCATGAGGCAAACCTATTCGCCTCCATCCTTGAGAACTCAGCGGAAGCGGGAGACTTCAGACTAGCCCTAACCTCTTCCTCGCACACCTCAACTGCACTTGGGGAGCAGCCGACAGAGACAGCCGACAACGCGGCTATGAAGACCATTCTTTGTGTGCCGTTCATGATTCTCCCCCCATTGGCCGCCGCTACCTGCCAGGCACGCGCCTGGCCTCTCGAATAAAGCCGTCCTCGTCGTAGAGATCCAGATTGCCCCGCCGGTTGATCGCATAGATCTCGCCATACTCCTGATCTTTGAACCGTGCCCTCTCGCCGCGCTGGGCTCTCACCTTGACGAGGGCACCACGGTTGGAGCTTCCGTCTCCGAATTTGAGGAAACGAACAGGTCGTCCATCCTCCATGGCGATGGTTATCTCAGACCTCCAATGGGCCCCCACGTTGTCTTGCCAGACTCCGACTACGCCAGATTCCTTCTTGGGAGTGATCGGAGCGCGGGCAATGCGATCGAGTTGCTTTATCTCAGCCTGGGCAGCGCTGACGGCTTCCGTGCCTTCGAAATGGCTGATGATCTGCCCGAGGAGCCTTCTGGCTTCGTAGGGGTCCTGTGATTCCCTCGCCCTTGTGAGTAGATCCATGGCCTGGCCTTCTTTCGCTTCGCCCTTGAGCTTGCTGATCTCCTCAGCCAATCTCGTACTCGGCCCCCGCTCAACCAGTTGGTCCAGCTCTCGCTCAAGCGAATACCATTTCTCCTGGTCTCGGAACTCCCGCGCCTTGCGTAGATAGGCCTGTTCGGTCGTTTCCTCCTCGGGTTCCTCGACGAGGCTAGAAGCCGGCAACACCTCTGCGCCCTTCGAGTCGTCCTTGACGGGCTGTTGCTTCGGATCGGTCAGGAGTCCGAAGATCAGCAGCAACGAGCCCCAGGCAATCAGCCCTCCGACGATCCAAGTCTTCACATCCGCCTCCACACAGACATTCCTTAGAACGAGCGCGCCCAGAAAGACTCAAGACGGCTCTGATTGTTCCCGGCGATGGGTTGCCTCCCATGGTACCAAGGTTCGCCTATGGTCTGGACCAAGACGTACGGCCAAGATACAATGCGCTTCAGGAGATACCTTTGCTTACGAGCTTGCGCGATAGTCTGTGGATGGTCGGCCGGACGGCCAGGCAATGTCGCTCGGCCGCCTTGGCCGTCGAAAGGACTAAGCCATGCGCCGAACTCTTTGCACCACCGCGCTCATCTTCTCGCTCCTCTTCTCCCTCCCAGCCTTCGCGGCAGACGACAACACCAGCTGGTTTGAAAGTCTGTGGGATAGCGTCGTTGCGTCGATCGCAGACTGGATCGATTCAGCAGGGGATCCCGTCTCCACTCAAGAGGACCTTGGGCCAGACGACAACTGTGCAGAACTGGGGCCGGGTGTCACCCCCGACGGCTGCACCTAGTCCTCGTCACAGCGGGGTTCGACCCTGATGGATATCTGGTCCCATATTGAGGACCTAGGTCTATTCAGGCCAAATGGAGGGTTAGCCCTGGCCCTGCAAGCAATGGGACAACCCTCCAGATCCCCGAGCCGCCGGTGGGCAGTCACAGGAACGTGTTTCCGACGAGCCGGCCGAAGAGAGGATGCTGAGTGGTTCTTGGAGCAAGCCAGAGTTGCTGCAGGGACTGATCCGGATGCCTTGGCCGACTGGGCCCTTCGAAGAGCTTCACTCCTAGACGACCAAGCGGAACCAGAGTTGGCGGAGCGACTTGCCCGCAAGGCTTTGAGGGTTTTCTCGGAGACCGGTTCTTCGAGATTCTGGCCTGGAACTGTGAATCTGGCAGTCTTCCTTGCCAACCAGGGAGAGCTGGAAGGTGCGGTAGAGACCCTTGAGACAGCTCTACCCCACATCTCCCCGGATGGTGGGCGGCACCACTACGCCATTGTTCACAACTTGGCCGTTTACCGTGCTCGTCTAGGGCGTTCAAATGGGCTTCGGCAGCTAATCGCAGAGACCTCAAGGATCCTGAGTAGTAGCGGCGCCGAGCCAGGTGTGGTTGGTCGGTTTGAGTGGGCTGCAGCGGAAGCGTTCTATTGCATCGGGGACCTTCCCGAGGCGATCCGGCGCTTTCAGCACTCCTGGGAACAGCTGTCATCTGCTCAGCTCTGGCCCGATGCTGCGCTAGCAGCTATCGACGAGATGGAAAGCCACCTGAGCCGAGGAGAAGACAGGAAGGGGATCCATGGGGCTTCCGGCAGGGTGTTTCTAGCCTTGCGCAACATCGAGGATAGCGGCCTGGGATCGGCACTGCGTAGCCTCCTCAAACAAGTTGCGGCCCGCGCCATCAGCCTTGAGGTGCTTGAAGCGACTCGGCGCCGGATGCGTCGACGACTCTAGCTTCGATTCTCTTCAGCAGCCTCGCTGCTGCTCAGGTCCGCCGGGTCCGCAGCCTGGCCAGGTTCTCGCCCGATCCCTCGCTCGATAGCCTCAAGTCGCGTCAGCATCTGAGTGAGCAGACCGAGCAGCTGGGATCCAAGTGGATCGCGAAGAAGCTCGGCGCGATCTGCTGACATCGGCTCAAGACTCGCTGGCGAAAGGGCCTCTCCCAGATCCCTCAGGTCACTCGTGGCCGCACCTGCGTCGCCCGTTTCCTCTCCGTCGAGCAGCACTCGGGCCAAGTCGAGGAAGTCGAGCCCGAGCTCGTCTAGCAGTTCCTCGATCGTGTCAAAAGTCGGGTTTGCCGACTCTCGAAACACCTGACTCAAGGAAGACGGGTCCTTTTGGAGCGCCCGGGCCACCTCGGCCTTCTGGCGTCCGCTCCGCTTTACGAGAGTCTCGAGAGCCGTGCCAATCGAAATGCGCTTCGCCACGAACCTAGCCTATCTGCGCAGGTTCGGGGTTTGCAACTCAGAAAATTGAGCTTTAGACCAATTTGACGTTGACAACTTGGAACAAAACTCAATAGCCTTGGTTCATGACTTCACGGCAAGCGAAGAGCAAACTGAGGCGACGACGGGAAGAGAAGGGGCGGACCCTCCAGGATTTCGCAGACGAGTTGGGGGTAAGCAAGGCATTCCTCTCGACATTGGAAAGGGGCCTCTGGAAGACCCTCGACTTCGAGATAGCCCAGGCAGTCTGCGAGAAGTACGGCGTCTCGTTCGATGACCTCAAGGCACTACGCGAAGGTGCTCCTCCATGAGGGGCCTCACCTTGCGCCAACCCTGGGCCTGGGCAATCGCCCATGCCGGAAAGAGGGTCGAGAACCGCACATGGCGCCCACCGCGGGATGCCCGCGGCGGCCTACTAGCGATCCACGCCGGCAAGTCGCTGGACCGCGAGGGTCTGGATCACCTCCGGATACTGGATCTGCAGGGCGAGATCCCCGCGGTCCCTTCGCCATCAGAGCTGACCTACGGCGCGGTCGTTGCCGTTGCTCGGCTCCTCGGTACGACGCAGAGCCCCCCAGGGTCGACCCACCCTCAGGCCATCTGGTGGCAGGGGCCGATCGGCTGGGTGTTGCGCGACGTGGTGGCGCTGTCGCTTCCGGTGCATTGCCGGGGAGCGCAGGGGCTCTGGACGCTCCCGGCAGACGTCGAAGCGCCAGTACTGGCTGACCCTGCGATGCGGGAGGCCGCATGAACCGCAAAGCACTTACGAGCGGGAAGATTCTCTGCGAGGTCGTCAACCCGTCGGATCCCTACTCGCTTCGATGCGATGACTTCCTGGTCGGGTGCGTCGCGGTGCTCTTCCTCGGCGAAGGCGCCTACGGATGCCACGAGGTGGGAGGCGAAGAACGGCAGTCACCCGTCCTCATGGGCTGGGAGGCTTTCCTAGAGGCCAACGGGATCGAGATCGGCCCGTTTGCGGATCAACGCGCCTCGGAGATCGCCGACGCCCTCGACTCTCTGTTGATTGGGTCGCCGGCCCTCCGCCTCGACGTCGAGAGCATGGCGGCGGAGATCCCGGACTCAGGTTTGGACTCGTGGTTGGACGGCTACCTCGACCGGCATCGGTCCTCGATGAACAACATCGGCGGCTACGCCAGGCATCTCTCCGAGCGCTTCCGCTCTACAGAGGGGCCGAAGACATGACGAGGGAACGCCAGCATCAGTCCGCAGACAGCCGCGGCGCCGGAGTCGTACGCCAGATCCGTGAGCTTCTGGACCGTCTGGAGTTCGGCGACCTTTCCCAGGAGCCGGTCAGGTTGACGCTCATCGCTCGACTACCCGACAGGAGCGAGATCTCCGGTCTTGTGGCGACCAACGACGACCCCGAACTGGCCATGACTCTGCTGCGCGGTCATAGGGGGCCCTCGACATGACCCAGGCCGACATGGCTGCCTTCTGCGGCTGCCTTGACTGCGACGAGTACGAATCCGACGGCTGGGTAGCTGTCGACGACGGTGATGAGTCGCCCTCGGGTTTGTGCCGGGCATGCACGGATTCGGGATGCCAGGTAGACGAGCCGTGCCAGTTCGGGGAAGTGGGCTGATGGCAGCGCGTCGACAATGCACCGCCAAGACGCCGAGCGAGGGCGAGGCGACGCTCGCCTTGCACATCCGCGGTCACCGCGAGATCCCGCCGGCGGCGGAGCAGTTCGCCTTCGGTGCGCACCTGGGCCGCAAGTGGCGGTTCGATTTCGCGTGGCCGATGCGTCGCCTCGAGGCGCTCAGCGGCCGGCGCCTGGCGGTCGAGATCCAAGGGCGCCAACACGGGATCAAGTCCCGGATGACGGCCGACCACGAGAAGCTCAACGTTGCGCAGGCCTTGGGCTGGACGGTGCTCCAGTTCTCGCCTCGCCAGGTGAAAGCTGGCCTGGCGATCGATGTCCTGCGCTCGATCTTCCTCGACGAGGGTGACCTGGTGGACATCCTCCAGAGGAGGGCACAGCAGTGTTGAAAGGGCCGTCCTGCGCCGCCGCATGCCCAGGTGCCTGGGGTGCGGAAACCGGGCGGGCTGGCGTCCGCGGGGGAGGCTTCCCCACGGCCGACGGTAGGCCCGTGTCACCGGTGGAACACGCACGGGGCGTAGACACCTGCGCCCCGACGCCACCGGCGGGCGGTGTCGCCCACCCCCGGGGCTGGAGCCTCCTGGCCCCGGGGTTTGTCGTAGCGCCGCGATCAGCCGCGCCCATCAAGCTTCATCGTGTACCGGAAGCAAGTACACCGACGGAGAGGGCGCGGCTGCTCGGGTCGCTACGGCCTGTCCATACCTGCAAAGCGCAAAGAGAGCGGGCTGGCTTCGAGTCTTTCAGGACGCCTGTTGCCCCCCGTGGCGCCAAAGGGGGCCCCTGCTCGGCTGGGGATCTTCTCCCACCGTCCCGCGGTGCTGTCTCCCACCAGCAGCACCACAGCTGGGCGGGGGCCCCCTCCTGGTCCGAGTCCGAGGTCACGCCATGAAGGTCAAGGTCGGCGAGGCCGCGATCCTCCTGGGCGTGTCGGCGGACACGGTCAGGCGCAAGCTGGAGGGCCGTCCGAAGAAGCTGGGTGGCTGGAACCTGCCCTACACCCGCCTCGACGACGACCTCAGCTCCGTGGAGGGTCAGCGCACCTACAAGGCCATCCGTCTCGACGTCCGGGACTTGGCCAAGTTCGTGCTCCTGCGCCAGCGCCGGGATCACTACGACCTCAGCCAGGCCGAGGAACCTTCGTGGGCCGCGGTGCGCAAAGAGGCCCTCTGGATGACCACGGTGGTGCTCTTCTACCGCGCAGTCCGCGCGGTCGTCGAGCGGTGGACGAAGAAGGGACTACCGCGGGGCATGCAGGACGCGGTGCTACGAGCCACCGCGGACGCGATGGAAGGCAAACGACCTTCGTCGAAGGGGAGGGCCGCGGCATGACAACTCGCGAGGAGCTCCGGCACATCCTCCAGCTCCGCCAGGATCTGCGCCGGGATCTCGACCAGTTGCGCGCGACCTGGGTCGCGATTCAGAAGCTCGCCCGGACGGCGAGTGAGGTGCAGCAGCAAGTCCAGGCAGCACGACTCGGCTTTCTACACCCGGGGTATACGGCGACGAGAGGGCTCGCCCCGGGTCTTTTTCTTCATGACCAACTCCTCCATCGGTCTCAGAGGTCGCGACACTCCCATCGGGGTCTCGCCCCCCGGCCGCCGCCCCGCTGGGGGCTGCGCGGGTGCCTGACACAAGAACCGGCCCGGGGAGTTGCCCCGGGCCTCTAGCGGAGCAGAGATGCGAGACGGAGACCAACCCAACGCCAGGGCCCAGGCGATAGCTGCCGCCGGCATCGACGCGGTCCAGGCGATTGAGTCGGCGGGGGTGACCTTCGGTTTCCCGGTGCCAACACCGCCCCGACCTTCGGGCGTCGAGCTAGGGCGCAGACTCCGGGACCTGCGCCGGCGAGGCGGATTCAGCTACGCGGGCCTGGCCACGCAAGCCACCGCGGCCCTCGGCGACAGTGGCGTTGTTGATCAGGGCGACCTGCAACTCCTGGAGCTGGCGACAGGCTGGGACGACTTCGGTGCCCGGGAGCTGGACGCAGTCCTCGCAGTCCTGGGGACCACCATGGCGGACTTCATGGGAGAGGAGACGACATGACCGACTTGATCCAGGACAGGCAGATGCTCAGGCGGCGCGACGCCCGTGCCGTGATTCCGCTCGGCGAGCTCGCCGATGCGGTGGCGCAGAAAGGAGGCTTGACGGCCCCCCTCTACTGGGGGTGGTTCGCCTTCAACCAGGCGCGCAACCTGGTGCGGCTGGCCGAGGAGGCCGTCGCCCTCTTGCGATCCCTCGACCAGAGAGCAGGGCGCCTCGAGATGCGGGTCCGCCGCATCGAGTCCAAGGTCACCGGCGCAGCTCTCGGACCGAACGAGCCATGACCGCCCAGGCGCCCGATCAGGGCCAGCTGTCGAATGTCGGAGTGGTGATCACCCGCGTAGCTCACTTCCCGTGGGCAACCTACGGCGTCTTGCGGGTCTACGGCGGCCGGCATGACGAGGTCAAGCTGCCCAACGGCAGGCTCTGGACGCTAGAGCCGCCGTCTCTGGGCAACGAGCCGTTCGTCTCCTGCATCCCTGAGGGGGTGTACCAGACCGAACCCTTCGAGTCGGAGGTTCACGGCACTGTCATCTCGGTGATCGGCGTCAAGGGGCGGATTGGCATCCTTTTCCACCCGCTCAACTACCCCCACCAGACCCGAGGTTGCGTCGGCGTGGGAGTTTCGCTCGGTGCCTTCGGTCCGGGAGACGACGTCCCGCACCTCGGGCAAAGCAGGCTGGCGATGGCTTCGCTGATCGCTGTCGCAGGCCGTCGGTTCACGCTGCAAATCAACTCGGGCCGCGCGCCCGACGTCATCTGAAAGGAAGGTGGGTATGTCTGTTTGCGAGACGGAGGCCGTCCCGGCGGCGGCCTCCGAAGGTGGCCCCTTGTCGGAACTCGGCCGCGAGGCTCTGGAGATCGCGCGGTCGAAGGGATGGGAGGACGAACGTCGGACCGTCGGCGACCTCCTTGCCTTGATTCACAGTGAAGTGTCCGAAGCACTGGAGGCGTATCGGGAAACTGGTGACGTGCGTCAACAGAGCTTCGGCTACAGCGAGAACCTCGCCGACAAACCCGAGGGCGTTGGTGCCGAGCTTGCCGACGTGATCATCAGGGTCGTCCACATGGGGGCTGTCTACGGGTTGCCGCTGGACCGTCTGGTACGCATGAAGATGGACTACAACCGGTACCGCCCCCACCGTCACGGGGGTAAAGCTCTATGAACGCCCTCGCCGCCCGTACGGGGCCTCATTGGGCACTCGACCTTGTGAGAGCCAGGGCAATCCAGACGGCCATGCCGCCTGACTTCTACGACCAGGTGGAGTTCCTGTTGAGCGAGGTCGCCCGAGACCTTCCTGACTCCCAGGAGGTCGGCTCCCTCGGCGTTCCGTCCGGTGCCTCCGCTTGGATCGAGCTCGGCGGCCGCCGGTTCACAGGATCTGGCTTCGGGCTGGTGATCGCATCTCCGTGCGGCAGGAAGTGGGTCCAGGCTCAGATCTCTTTCGGGATCGGCGCCTCCTGCTTCCTGGAACTGGAGACCTTGCTGGAAGGGACCGATGAGTGGTTCCAAGGTCAGACCGTCTGGGCCCAGGCCCCAGTCTGGCACCAGGCCGGGCTGAACGTCTGCCGTTGGCAAACCACGCTATCGGTCTGGGACGGGAGCGCTGAGACCGGGGTCCTGTCGGCGCACTGCTTCGGTGGAAGCCCCTGGGTAGAGACCCCCGAGACCGAAGGAGCGGCGAGCCCATGAAGGACATTCCTGTAACCCTCGAGGACCTTGCCGGCGGCAAGGTCCCGGCGATGTTCGAGAAGGCTCTTCAAGAGGTCGTCCTCGACCTGGACGACCCGATGAAGGACCCACTGAAGACGCGGTCGATCACCATCAAGGTGAACTTCCGGACCAACGAGGACAGGAAGGCCGTCGCGGTCGACGCGAGTTGCAAGGTCGACCTTGCACCGTGGAAGAGACAGCAGAAGACCACGGCCTACCTTTCGCGAACCGACGGCGTGCTCTCCATGGTCGAAGTCGACCCGGAGCAGCAGCGCGTACCCATGGACCGAGTAATCGAGTTCCGCTCAGGGCGGGACGGAGGTGATCAGAAATGAACGAGTCAGCCAACGAAGCATCGGGGATGCCAGTGTTCGAACAGATCGAAAGGCTGTCCCGAATCGCAGCAGGCGAAGACAAGGGGAGGGTGTTCAAGATCGGCGACCGGGAGTTCTTCGTCGACTCTGACGGGGACCTGGTAGATGTCCACCACCAACTGGAGTTGGCTGCGAGGGCATACCCATCCCCGTTCAGCACCAGCACGCTGCAGAGCTTGGTTGCCTATGTCGGTGAGAATCGAGATCAACTCGACCTCAAGAGTCACGTCGTCCATGTGGTCTCCCCAACGGAGGTGGTCCTTCAAGGGCCCCTCGACAACCTGAGCCGTCGAGCCAGCTTCCTCAAGGCGAAATGGCCCTCGCTCTCAACTTCGGTTGGCAGGTGGCAAGACCTGGAAGCGTTCCGGGTCGAGATCCTGACGGGCTTCCAGGCCACTGAGACACGCGAAGCGCTGCTGGAGGCTCTGGGTCGGGTCAAGGCAAGCAAGTCACAGCAGGTTGCCGACGACGGCGTCAGCCAGCGCGTGTCGATGGACGACGGCGTGGATGGCTATTGGCAGGAGCTCCCATCGCCGCTGGAGCTTGTTCCTTTCCGGACCTTTTCGGAGGTGGACCAGCCCTCTAGCGTCTACGTGCTTCGAGTCCGCAAAGGGGACAGCGGGCTGGAAGCGAGGCTCCTCATCGCTGACGGTGGGTCCTGGGGGACGGAGGCGGTGTCTCGGATCGGAACCTGGCTCGAGGCGCGCCTGGCTGAGGTCGCGGACGCCGACGAGGACTTGTCGTTGGCGAGTCTGCCCGCCGTCCTCTACTGATCATCCCCGACTGATTCCGAAACCGGGCCGCCGCTCCGGCGGCGGCCCACAGGAGGAGTGCGTCTTGACGAATCGACGTGGCTACATCGCTATCCCCCGGGACCTCGGTCCCGATCACCCGAAATTCGGCGCCCTCTGGTCCGATCCTCACGACCGGGCCCGTGCCTATCTCGACCTCGTGAGTCTCGCGGCATGGCGACCTCGCCGGCAGCACTTCCCGGACCTTGGCTGCCATGTCGAGCTCGACGTCGGCGAGGTGCTGGTATCCATCAGGTTCCTGG
This sequence comes from Acidobacteriota bacterium, assembly GCA_038748685.1. Lineage (GTDB taxonomy): Bacteria > Acidobacteriota > Thermoanaerobaculia > Multivoradales > J023 > JAUIJL01. Next base: position 61,519 of record JBCDIS010000017.1, read on the forward strand.
CCACCAGGTTCAGGTGGACCACCAAGAAGGTCCGTGGCTGGCTGGAGCTCTGCAAGAGAGAGGAGCTGTTGAGGGCACGGAGGAAGACCCGTGCCGGAACCGTCTACGTCGTTGTTCCCTTCGAGGCTTTCCGGCCGGCTGGCGCTGCCGAAGGCACAGCAAAGGGCACGACGAGGACACACCAAGGGCAGGCAGGGGGCACACCAAGGGCACAAAACGAAGAAGTACAAAGAATTGCAGAAGAACTTCCGAAGCCGGAAGCGCGCGGGCGCGCGCGAGACGACGGCGGCGGAAGCGATCGATTGGAGATCGCTCGGGGCACGTTCATCAGCAACTCCCTTCAGCCGGGCGGCGCCTTCGGCATCTTGCCGGGAGCAAAGCTCGCCGAGCTGCGAGCCCAGGCCGCTTCAGCCGAATCGGAGGAAGCGCTCTACGAGCTGGAAGAGACCTGCGCGCAGCTCGTGGCTGCCTTGGAGGCGCAGCCGACGGCGCAGGCACAGAGGTTCTCGTGATGGACCTCCACACCTACACCGTTGGCCATCTCTTCGCCGGTTGCGGTGGCGGAGCCGACGGCTTCGCCCGGGCCCATTTCGGCCACAAGGGGATGCGGGGACGCTTCCGGACGCTCTGGGGAGTAGATCAGGATCCGGCCGCTCTGCTCGCGTTCGAGCGCCTGTCGGGCGGCCTGGGCGTCCAGATGGATCTCTTCTCGGAGGAGGACTACCGGGCCTTCCACGGGGGCCCGCCGCCGACGGACTGGCGGGAGGTCCAGCCGGAGGACTTCCGGCGGGAGCTGGGCCCGGTAGCCCCGGACGTCCTATTCACCAGCCCTCCCTGCGTCGGCCTGTCGAGGCTGATCTCTGCCTCTAAGGCTGGATCAGGCAAGTACCAGGCGGTCAACCGCCTGACCCTCCGCGGGATCATGCTCGCCCTCGCTGCCTGGAGTCAGCCACCGAAGATCATCCTTCTGGAGAACGTTCCGGGCCTGGGCCAGGCGCGCGGCAAGCGGCTGTTGGACCAGATCGAAGCCGAGCTCAAGTCGGCCGGCTACTCGGTAGCACCGGTGGTCCATGACCTTGGGGTGATCGGCGGGCTGGGCCAGCGTCGCGCTCGCATGATGCTGGCGGCCCGGCACCGGGCGCAGGTTCCGCCCCACCTCTTCGAGCCGGCGCCCCTGGGCCTGCGGTCAGTCGGTGAGGTGTTGGGGGAGCTGCCGATGCCCGAGGACCCCCGAGGCGGACCCATGCACCAGTTGGGCCGGTACCAGTGGCTGACCTGGCTACGCCTCGCCCTGATTCCGGCCGGCCGCGACTGGCGGGCCTTGCGGGATCTGCGAGTGGTCGATGGCTATCTGGCAGACCTGGCTCTGACTCCGGACACTGCATGGCACGGAGGCGCCCTCGGGGTCACGGAATGGGGCGACTCGATGGCCACTATCACCGGTCGCAACGGGCCCACCAATGGGGCTTTCGGAGTGGCCGACCCTCGCGTAGCCGCGTCCGGCGACTATGGCCAGCTCGGCGTGACGCCATGGGGCGATTCGATGGGTGCGGTCACGGCCCAGAGCCTGCCTGGGGGCGGGCGCTACAGCGTCGCCGATCCACGGGCCGGCGGAGTCCGACACAACAACGCCTACCGAGTCATTCAGTGGGGCGAGCCGTCGCAGGCGATCACCGCCGGCACGGCTCCAAGCTCAGGTGGATTGGCGGTCGCCGATCCGCGGCCGGCATGGGACCGGTACAAGGGGGTCCTCAAGGTGGAGCCGTGGGAGGAGACTTCGCGCACGGTCATTGCCCAGGGAGGGCCTGGGGAAGGGGGATTGGTGGTCGCCGACCCTCGGGCCCGATGGATGCGCGAAGGCCGCTCTGGATGGGACGGCACCGGGGGTCAGGGTGCCTTCGGCGTCACAGACTGGGAGAGTCCATCGAAGACAGTTACGGCGTCTGGCGCTGTACAGAACGGCCCTGTCGCCGTCGCCGACCCGCGGCTTCCCCAGTCCGCTGAGCGCGGCCTCTGGGTGATCGTCTCCCTGGACGGGACCTGGCATCGACCAATCACCCGCCTCGAGGCAGCAGCACTCCAGGGGTTCCGGCCCACCGACATGGGCTGCCGACCTGGCGCTGTTGACTCGGCGGGCGTCTGGCGCGAGGCCGCCGGCCCAAACCGAATGGCGCTCGAAGGGTCTTCCGCTACGAGGTGGCAGCGGTGGATCGGCAATGCCGTCCCGCCACCCGCCGCTTGCCGCATTGCCGAGGTCGTGGGGCGCGTGCTGCTCCAAGCCGACGCCGGCGAGTCCTTCGTTCTCGACGCCGCCCCAGTGTGGGCCAGGCCCCTAGCAACCGGACTATCGATGGAGACCTCATGAGCCCTAGCCATCCCTCGAACTGCCCTACCATCGACACCCTCTCGGACCTCTTCAGCTACCATCCCCCTCGCTTGGGTCAGGTGCGGCGCTACTCCGAGCTCCGGAGCTTTGCCCGGGAGTTCGCTCACGCGATCTTTCGCAACTGCCCGCCGTCCGCAGACAGGGACGCCGCCCTGCGCAAGGTCCGCGAAGCTCTGATGACTGCGAACGCGGCTATCGCCCTCGAACTGGAGGATCGGGGGGCTCCTTCCTTTCCGATGGACAAGGGCCCTCTCGGCCTCTTCAGCTTTCCATCCGAGGAGGAGGAGTGATGTCGCGGGGTGCGGTTCGCCCGGACGAAGTGGCCTGGGCTCAAGACATGAGGGACAGGTGCCAAACCGCCGGAGCGGCCTTCTGGTTCAAGCAACGCGCCGGGCTCAAGCCCGAGACGGGGGACCTCGACGACGAGAAGCCGCGAGCGCTTCCAACTCCAAGCTCTACAGAAAGGTGGTACCCGTGAAGCCCGACGTCCTTGACCGGCTCCTCGACCTGCCAGGGGCCGATGAGTTGATGAGCGTGGAACGTGCGCAGGATCTCCAAACCGATCTAGAGATACTGGCGACCGGCGCTTTCGTCGGTTCGCCGAACGAGCCCACGCTCGAAGGGGTGTCCTTGCCAGAGCTGCTTCTGGCTTCGAGGATCTCCGCGAGATTCGACCTCCGTTTGGCTCAGCGCTTGCGAGACTCAGGCCGTACGGACATCGATCAAAATGCCGGCGACCACCATCCTCCAGACCGGGTGATCGCCGCTCTGTTCGTCGCCGCTCATTTCCCGGCCGATGATCCTGATGATGAGTTGGAACCGGTAGCGACTGTCCAGGGGCGCGAAGTCCTCGTGCGGTCCACCGGCGGCGGGGACTTGTGATGCCCGGCACTCCGGCAAAGCTGGGAGTCCGAGCCTACTCCCGCGCTATGGAGGCGCTGCTCCTACACCTGCCTGCCGATGTGGACGGTGCGGTCGAGCTCAGGCCCAAGGGTGGCCAACTCGTCGTCACACTATCTACCCCATCCCGGGTGACGCAGGTTTCGGCGCCCCTCCATCCAGATTTCCGTTGGCGCAACCCGGGGGTGGAGATCTCGGTCTCCATCGCAAGGCGCCATCTGGAAGCTGTCCAGGGGGATCTTGTCGGCCTTGTAGAGGTCGGGGACGGCTACGCCGAGCTCCAGTTGGACGGACGGCCGCCCGCCTTCCAGCGTCAGGAGCGCTCGAAGGTGGAGCCCAACGGATGGTGGGTGAACGGGCAACACCACGCACTAGTCGTGGAGCTCGACGCGGTCAGCGTCCGTCGGGTGGTGCTCCGTCGACATCGGCGACGCGAGGCACTCTACCTGCGGCACAAACGGCAGTACCTGTCAGCTGGACCACATCCCCTATCCGAGTTCTGGGAGCGGATCGGTGCCCACCAAACCACCGAGTCCCAGCGGTTCGAGGACGCCGTGGGCGTCCTTCGTGAGGATCTGGCGTTAGCTCTAGACCTGCGCGACCCGACCTTGCACATGGCGTCGCCTGGCCGGCGCTGCAGGCACTCCTGGATTCTCCGCGGGACTCGTAACGGTCTTCCCGTTTCCCACGCCTTCCCGACCTGGGCGGACGGCGGCCTGCAGAAGGTCGAACCTACACGCCCGAAGCCCCGCCGCACCAGCAAACGACTCAGGTCCTCTCTCAGAGGGTGGACTTGATGCGACCCCGTGGATCAGTAACAACCAGCCCGCGAGGGCCAAGGAGATGAACATGTACCCGCGGAAGTTCCAGGACGTCGAAGTGATTGAGGAAGGTGGATCCAGGGTGATCTACGAAGGGGGTGATGCCCTCCTCAAGCTTCACGAGTCGCTACCTCTGGAGCCCGCTCTGATCGAGTGGTTGCTCCGACGTCTGTCGGACTCTTTTCGCCTAGGGGCAGAGTACGGGCGGGCGAGCTTGCAGATCGATCTGCGAGCGCTACTCGATCTGGGCGGGGCTGAGGATCTGGCTGATCTTGAGTCGCGAGTGATGAGCGTTGAGGACCTAGTTCATGCCGGCTGATCAGAAAGAAGGACCGACGCCGGCGTTTCCGCTGTGCGAAGCGACCGACATCGCACGAGGCGACGAGGTGCCCTCGTGAGCTGGGAGTTGTTCGAACCGCCGCGCCGCGGCCGCCAGCCGGTTCGCCCCTCTGTCGCCCTAACGAAGAAAGGGCGGATTCAAATCTCCCGTCTCGCCTTCGAACAGTTCCCTGAACCGCCGACCCACGTTCTTCTCAAAACCGCTTTAGCCGATGGGCTCTTCGGCATCGAGCCTGCGGCCTCGGTTTCATTGCATGCGTTCCCTGTGAACAGCGGTCAAGCGATTTATAGCCGGCCGTTCTGTCGCATGCTGGAAGCGAACGGGTGGATTCTCGACTATCGAGCTACCCGATACTCCGCAGAGTGGGACGACGAGGAGCAAATGCTGATCGTGTGCCTAAAGGAGGCCCTGTCATGAACCGCGTCACCCTCGGCGAAGTCATCGCCGCTTTCTGCCTGATGGTCACCACCCCGTACTTGATGAGGGTGTTTTTTCATGTCCACCACTTCGAGCCCTGGCCCTGGGTGGACGCCCTCACCAAGGTGGCGCCGGCTCTTGGCCTCGGCGTCGCCGGCACCCTGGGCGGCGCGTACATCGGCGCCACGATGTTGACCCACGAAGAGCGTCGCGGCTGGCTCGCCCTCTCCTGGGGTCTGGTCCTGGGTGGGATGATCTACGTAATCAGCGGCACCATGGTGGCGGAGTACACCGGCCGCTCCCTGGATAGCCTGATGGGCTACTCGGGGTTGTGGGCGCACATGGTCGCCGCCGTACTGGTGCCCGAGCTGGCGGCCGTCGGATCTCTCGTAGCCGCCGCGGTCCGCCGCCGGCACCGCAGCTCGACCGAGCTGGCAGCGGCCCAGCGGGACGAGGCCCTCGCCGATGTCGCCCGCCTGCGACAGGAGCTTGCGGCGACCCGGAGCCAGCTGGAGGCTTCCCAAGTCGACCAGGTCGCGAAGCGCGGCGGCGAGGTCCAGCCAGCCGTGCTCCAGGCCCTCAAGGGCGCCGGGGCCTGGTTGACCATCGCTGAGATCGCGCCGCTGGCCACCGATCTGGTGGGCAGGGAAATCAGCCGCGGATCGGTTCGATCCGCGGTCGCGCGGCTGGTCCAGAACGAGTGGGCTGCGAAGGAGCAGGCGCCGGTCGACAGTCCGGAGCGGTACGTCTACGCCGCCGCCGCACCTGGGCAAGAGCTGCCGGCGCTACCAGCGGACCGGGAGGTGGCGTGATGTCGTCGAGCTATCCAAAAGGAGTGCGCGAAGACGGAACGGTGGAAGGCAGGATCGTCGAGACTCACTACCTCCACTTCAACGGAGTTGAGCTGTCGCCAGATCTTGAGTACGTCGCTGTCATTGGCGATGACGGGCTGACCGACGTTGAGATCCGTGTGCCGACGGGCCTGATGCTGAAACTTCTAGGCTTCCGGCCGCCGACGATCGACCGCGCTATTGAGCTCGCTGCGGCGACGCTCGATGATGAGGAAGCCGGGTCCGGAAGGGGCGGTACGTCGTGAGCAGGGTGATCAAGTGCCTGCACGGTTACAGCACCTCCACCGACTACGCCCGGCTTTGGGAGTTGGCTCAGTCGAGGTCTTTGGTCTGTGAGCTGGACTACGACGGTTGCCGTGATGTCGCCAGCACTATGTGGATTGGACGTCCTCAGAGCAGCCACATCCAGGTCGGAGTTAGGGGCTGCGCCTACCTCCAGTCGGACTCGGCCGAAGACTTTGCCCGAAAGGCAGCTCAGCGGCGCCTAGTCTGGCTGGTGCCCGAGACCATTCAAGAGATTGTCCACGAGCCGATCGACGAGGTTTGCGGCGGAACTCACCGTCTGCCCTGCTCCTGCGGCGCCCTGGGGTGCGTAGCCCACTTCTGCTTTGAGTGCGACGACTGCCGGGAACCAATTCGGCCTGGAGGTGCGTCGTGACGAAGACCACGGATTCTTCACCCGTGCGAATCATGATCGACCTCGAAACGCTCAGCACGGGGCCAACCGCGGCAGTGGTACAGATAGCCGCTGTGCGGTTCGATGAGAGCGGTGCCATAGCTTCGGACCTAGAAGCCTACGTTGAGAACGCCCGCTTTGAGGCAGGTATCAAGATTTCCGATGCGCTCCAGTTCGGCAATGTCGACGGTGCCACCTTGTCCTGGTGGCTAGAGCAGTCGGACTTCGCTCGCGCCGATCTTGTGCGAGGCCGTGACTCTCTGAAGACAGCGCTCATGCTCTTCGAAGACTGGCTGCCGGAGCAGTTCGAACTCTGGTGCCACGCTACGTTCGAC
>JBCDIS010000018.1:0-67537 GCA_038748685.1 Acidobacteriota bacterium
ACGAGATCGCCAAGATCGAGATCAAGAAGGGCGACGACACCACCGTTCTCGAGCGCACCGAGACTGGGGACCGCTTCGTCCTCGCCAGCGCCGACGGCTACTACGCCGCCAACGGTGAGGTGAACCGCTTCATCAAGGACGTCCTCGGCATCGGCCTCGAAAAGGAGGTCGGTGAGAACGAGGGCCTCCACGATGAGCTGGGGCTCGTCTCCGGTGGAGAGGAGACCCTCGAAGTGGCGTTCACGGGCGCCGCCGGCAAGGAGATGGTCCGCTTCCTCGTGGGCAACGCCGACGAAGGGGGCGTGGGCAGCTACGTTCGCCGCGCCGACGCCGGCGATTCCACCGTCTACCTCACCGAGCGTCGGGTGTACCTCGATACCGATGCCGAATCCTTCCTCGACAAGCAGATCCTTGACGTCCAGCGGGACGCCGTAGTGTCGATCCGCGGCGCCGGCTACAGCTTCGCGCGGGCCGGCGTGGCGCTACCCCAGGCCCGCGCCGAAGGGGCGGCGGACTCCCCGGCGGACGACGGCGCCGTAGAGGGGGAGGCCGCCGAGGGGGAGGACCTCGAACCCGGGGAGCTCGAGTTGGCGGATCTGCCGGAGGGTAAGAAGGAGAGCCCCAAGGCGGGCCAGCTGAAGGGGGCGCTGTCGAACCTGCGGTTCACCGAGCACCACCTGGCCAACGCCGCGGAAGTGGCGGGGCTGGCCTTCGACACCTCGGTCGAGTTCCTCCTCGACGACGGCTCCGGCTACCTGGTCTCCCTGGCGCAGAGCGGCGACAAGCACTTCCTGAAGGTGGAGGCGTTCCACACCGCCGGCCGCATCATGATCGCCCAGGACGCCGACGAGGACGAGGTCCGGGAGACCTCGGAGATCCTCGAACGGGCCGACGAGATCCAGCTGTGGAACGCCTTCCACGGCTCGTGGGTGTACGGGGTCACCGACGTGGTGGCCAACCGGTTCCGGGGGACCGCCGCGGAGCTGGTGGAAGACGCCTGATCCACGTGCTCCGCCCCCGCGCGGGCCGCACTCAGCCTTCGAGGCGGATGCGGCCCGTGGTGGCGTCCACGAGGTCCCGCCGCACGGTCTCCAGATCCTCCACCGGCACCGCCAGCTCCATCCGCACGTCGGCTCCGTACTCCGCGCCGCCGGCCTCCAGGCCGTGGGCCGCCAACACCCCCTGGACGGGGCCGGTGAGGTCGTAGGAGAAGGCCAGGCGGAGGGGCGAGGTGACCCGGGTCTCTACCACTTCCGCCAGGTCCAACACTTCGGCGGCTGCGCCGCCGTAGGCTCGCTGGAGGCCGCCGGTGCCGAGCTTGGTCCCTCCGTAGTAGCGGGTGACCACGACCGCCACGCCGGAGAGGCGCCGGCCGTCGATCTCCTGCAGGATGGGCCGCCCGGCGGTGCCGGAGGGCTCCCCGTCGTCGCTGTAGCGGAAGTCCTCGGAACCTGTGGCGAGGCGCCAGGCGTAGCAGTTGTGGGTGGCGTCCCGGAACTCCTCCCGGATCTCGGCGAGTCGCGCCTCGGCGTCATCGCGGCCGCTGATGGGAAGAACGGTGGCGAGGAAGCGGGAGCCTTTGATCTTGTCGATCTCGTGCCGGAGGGGGCGGGCGACGCGCCGGACGGTGGCCATGGCCGGAGGATACCGCTGAATCGGCGACGACTGCCGTAGGAGACGGCGGGGGAGGGGACCTTGGTAGGCTTGGGGACCGATCTCCGCAAGGAAACGCATCCCTAGAACCCAGGTCCAGGCACGGCGGACCGCGGCCCGGTGGAGGGGCAACCCATGCAACTCGATTCGACACCCAAGCTCGGTGGATGGCTCCAGGAGGGGCCGCCGGCGGCCCCCGCCGTGGGCCTGAACTTGCCCCCTTGGACTCCGGAGCCGGTCGTCGAGGTGTGGCGTTCCCTGGAGGCCTACCCGCTGGCGGCGGCGGCGGTGATCCTGGTCCTGTCGTACGTCGCGGCCAAGCTCACCGAAGTGGTGATGCGCCGGGTGGCCCGCCGGCTGGCGGCCAAGACCGAGACCGACATCGACGATCAGCTGATCGACCTCTTCGAGCGGCCCATCTTCCTGACGGTTTTCCTCTTCGGCCTCGCCCTCGCCACCCGCAGCCTGGAGCTGCCGGAGCCGTTCACCCGCCGCACCATCGACGTGCTTCAGACGTTCGTCGTGCTGTCGTGGCTCGGCGCCGGCCTGCCGGCGAGCCGCCTCTTCCTCGATGCTCTAGGGTCCCTCAGGCATCGCTTCCCGCTGGTGGAGGAGCGGACCATACCGCTCTTCGACATCCTCTCGAAGCTGCTCCTCTTCGGCGGCGCCACCTACGTGCTGATCACCATCTGGGGAATCGACCCGGCCCCCTGGCTGGCCTCCGCCGGCGTCGTGGGCATCGCCGTCGGTTTCGCCGCCCGGGACACCCTGGCGAACCTCTTCGCCGGCATCTTCATCGTCGCCGACGCCCCCTACAAGCTTGGGGATTACATTATCCTCGACACCGGCGAGCGGGGTCGGGTGACGCAGGTAGGCATCCGCTCCACCCGGCTCCTCACCCGAGACGACATCGAGATCACGGTGCCGAATTCGGTGATCGGCAACGCCAAGATCATCAACGAGAGCGGCGGGCCCTGGGAGAAGGAGCGGATCCGCATCAAGGTGGGGGTGGCCTACGGGTCCGACGTCGACCGGGTGTGCGAGCTGCTGAAGGCCATCGCCGTCGAGCACGACCACATCTGCCCCAACCCGGTGCCCCGGGTGCGGATGCGGGGTTTCGGCGATTCCAGTCTCGATTTCGAGCTCCTGTGCTGGATCGACGAGCCCGAGCTGCGGGGCAAGCTCAGCCACGAGATGTACATGGACGTCTACAAGACCTTCGCCCGGGAGAACGTCGAGATTCCCTTCCCGCAGCGGGACCTGTGGGTCCGCGGCATGCCGAAGGGGGAGGCCGTCGTCGTCGGCGAGGAACCCGGGGAGCGGGGGGACGGGGTCAGTTGAGGTAGCCGAGGGATTCGAGCTGCTTCAGGACCTCGGCGTCCACCCCCTCGGGGCGATGGATCTCGGGGATGTAGGGCTTACCGTCGCCGTAGCTGGCGACGGTCTCCACGTCGGTCAGGGCGGCGTCGCAGAACGCCTCCCGCATCACCGTTCCCTGCAGATCCTCCGCCACCGGCAGGCTGAGCCCCGCCATCAGGGTCGGCAGGATGTCGTAGATGGAGTAGTCGCTCTCCAGCTTTTGGTCGGCGCGGATCCCCGGGCCGTTCATCACCACGATTCCCGGGGGGGCCGTTTTGTGCTCTCCGGGGAGGTCCGGGTCGTCGTTGGTCTCGAAGCCGTGGTCCGAGAGCAGCAGGATAGCGGTCTCGGGGTCGCGGCGGGCCATGAAGCGACCGAGCCACTCGTCCATGTAGACGTAAAACGCCGAGAGGGTATCGCCGTACTTATCCAGCTCGGCGTCCAGCGCGGCGCGCTGGGCGTCGGTCCAGGGCATGGACTCGAAGAGGGAGGGGTCGGGGTAGTAGTAGAAGCGGTGGGCCGCCCAGTCGATGCTCTGGAAGTGGATCATCGCCAGGTCGGGTTTGACCTCGTCGTAGAACGCGTCGGCCACCTCGGCGATGAGGGTGTCGAAGGTGAGTGCCTTGGCCAAGAAGTACGGTTTCTGATCGGCGTCGTCTACGAGCGTGCGGGACCGGCGCACGAAATCGGTGACTTCGTCGTCGTCGAGATCGGCGAAGCGCTGGACGTCGTCGAGGATCCTGCGGTCCACCTCCCGCTGGATCTCGAGCACCTCCTCGAGGGAGGCCTGGGGGTAGACCAAGCTGGTGGCGAGGGCCGCGCTGGTGCTCGCCGAGCCGAAGTTCATGGCCTGGGCGATGGAGTCCTGCACCAGGTAGTTGGACACCATCATCCCTTCCACCGGCTCCACCGGGAAGGTGTTGTGGTAGCCCACCAGCATCACCGGTCGACCCCGGTCCGACAGCTCGTTCCACACCGCCCGGGACCTACGGTCGGCGTTGGAATATAGCTGCCGGTCCAGCTTGCCCCAGTTCAGGGCCCGTTCGAGCCAGCGTTCGAGCCGCGGTTTCTGGTTGTAGAAGTGGAGAATGCCGTGGCGTCCCGGGGTCCGCCCGGTGGCGATGGTGGTCCACACCGCCGGCGACAGGGTGGGGATCATGGACGCGAGGGTGCCGTAGCTGCCCCCCCGCATCAGCGCCTCGAGGTGGGGCAGACGTCCGGCGTCCAGAAGGGGTAGGACCTCGTCCCAGTCGGCGCCGTCCCAGCCGATGACGATCCATTTGCTCGGCAGCGTATTGCACGCCTGGACCGGGTCGACGGCCGCGTCGCCGTCGGTAGCGGCATCCGGTCCCGCATCGCCGTCCGTGCCCGTATCCGGTTCCGCTTCGCCGTCGGTACCGGTCTTCGGATCCGTGTCGTCGCCCGCAGCGGTATCCGGTTCCGCGTCGTCATCCGTGCCCGTATCCGGTTCCGCCGGGTCGGGGGTGGCGGCGGCCCACGGGGGGCTCCAATCGTCGAGAACCGACGGGCGCAGCACCGGACTGTAGTCGGGGGTCGGGGCGAGGATCGCGTCGTAAAGGGTCAGGGCGCCGAGCAGGCCCACGACGAGCACGGAGAGGACGGCGAGGATGCGGACGGGAAGCGGCAAGTCTTTCGACAGAAAGGGCACGATAGAAGTCGATTCTGGTGTGGGAAGTGACGAGGGGTCTTCGAGCGGCTCGGGACGGCGCGGGGGGAGGAGCGGATTCGTCCCGCGGTGGTTCCCGCGGCGGGGGGTGGGGCCGGCACGGCGAGGGTCATCGCGGAGCGGCTGGATCTTACTACAGCGGGGGGTGGAGCCGGATCGGCGGGGGTCCGCGGCTCCGCCGGGTGGCCAAGCCTCCAGCGCCGCCTGCCAAGCGACCGTGTTCTATGCCCGCCAGTCACTCGCCGGCGCGTCTTGAATGCTGAGCTAAACCTCGACGACGCCTGGCAGTTCGCGGTAGAGATGGTCCGCGAACGCCTCGACCGCCGGCAATCGACCCCGCCGCGTGGGCATGAGCATGCTCAGCTGCGCGTCGGCGGCGATCCAGCCGGGGAGCACGCGAACGAGGTTCCCTGCCTCGACTTCACGGCGACAGACGTAGCCAGGCAGGGCGACGATACCCAGGCCAGCGGCCGCCGCTTGTTTGAGCGTCGACATGTCGTCGCTACACAAGCGGGGGCGGAAGGGGATTGCGGTCCGGATATCGTCGGGACCGCGCAGCGACCACTGGCCGAGCTCATTCTCGCAGCCGACCTTGAGGCCGGAGTGGCCCTCGAGCTCTTCCGGGGTCGCGGGTACGTCCGCGCGCTCGAAGTATGTCGGGCCAGCGAATAGATACCAGGGAGCCCGCACGACCCGTCGCTGGATCAAGCTCGAGTCTGGCAGCGGCCCTACATGGCCGCGCAGCACAATGTCGACACCCGCTTCGATCGGGTCGATCGTTTCGTTGGTGACGTTCTGGATCACGTCGATCTTTGGGTGGTCAATGAGGAAGTCCCTAACGAGCTCGGCGAGGGCGAACCGGGCCATGCCTACGGAACACCACAGCCGAACCCGTCCCGATAGCGTGTTGGTCCAGCGCTTGACCTCGGCTTCCGCAGCCTCGACGCCATCGATCGCTTCGCGGGCATAGCGATAGAAGACCTCGCCGGTTTCGGTGACGACGAATTGCCGCGAAGTCCTCTGAATCAGGCGCACCCCGAGTCGCTTTTCGAGCTGCTGCACATGGCGACTGAGTCTCGACTTGGGTACGCCGAGGAAGCGGCCGGCGGCTGTGAATCCGCGCCGTTCCACGACGTGGACGAAGTACAGATAGTCGTTGAGATCCATGGTGACGATGCAGCCTTGGTGCTTTGATAGTTCTAAAAATAGAACAATACATTGCATTCATGACTGTTGTCGAGGGCTAATGTCCTACGTACGATGCCATTGAGCTCGTTGGAGCGCACCACTTCCGGTCTCTATAAACCCACGGAGCCAGACCATGAACACGGACCGTCCCACCAGAGTCGAGCACCCCGTTGTCACCGACCCCGTTCGCGGACGTCAGATCGATATCGGCGCGGGATTCTCCGCGATGAGCTTCGACCACAAGCAGTTCGACGGCCTGATGGATCCGCTCGTCATGGTGGACCACTTCACCATGAGCGAGCCGACCTTTGGGCCGCACCCCCACGCCGGGATGTCAGCGGTTTCGGTGCTGTTCGAGGACAGCCGGGGCCTGTTCCATAACCGTGACTCCCTCGGCCACGACATCGACCTCGAGCCCGGTGACCTGTACTGGCTCAAGGCCGGGCGTGGGGCGGTGCACGATGAAGGCCCGCGGCCTGGATCCCAGACCCACGCCCTCCAGGTCTTCGTCAACCTTCCCGCGGCGGCCAAGCGCGACGCGCCGGACTCGTTGCTCGTCCGTGCTGACGATATGCCCGAGCTCCGCGGCGGAGGGTACCGCGTTCGGGTAGTTCTCGGCGGCAGCAACGGGGTGTCGGGTTTCGCTTCTCCGGCCTCGCCCCTGACCATCCTCGACGCTCATCTCGAGGCGGGCGGCGGCTTCACGCATCGTCTGCCCAGCGGCCATCACGCCTGGATTCATGCGGTCCGCGGCGGTGGGCAGGTCATCGTCGGCGACGCGGTCGTGTCACTGGCTCGCGGCGACGCCGTCGCCGTGGGCGGCCACGTCAAGGCCGCGGCGCTGGAGCTGCGCAGCAAGGCAGGCGCCGAGCTCGTGCTTCTCCAAGGCCAGCCACTCAGAGAGCCCATCGCCCAACGCGGGCCCTTCGTCATGAATACCACCGAGGAGCTCGCCGCCGTCGCCGCGGCCCACGCCGCTGGCGAGCTCGGCTCCATCGGCTGAATTCCGCCTCTTTGGCCTCACACAATCACCCAACCCCCAAAAGGAGACCCGTCATGACCGCAAAGCCCTTCAACCCCGAGCCCCTGACCCGAGCCAACGCCGCCCTCGTTCTCGTCGACCATCAGGTCGGTTTGATGACCGGGATTCGCGACTACTCCGTCGCGGAGCTCAAGCACAATGTCGTTGGCCTGGCGCGCGCAGCCAAGGCCCTCGGCCTGCCGATCGTGACCACGACGACCTCCGCCGATACCCTTTGGGGTCCGGCCTTCCCCGAGCTCGTGGCAGCCCTCCCCGGGCAGACCTTCATCGACCGGACCACGGTCAACGCCTGGGACGACCCCCGCGTCGCCGCGGCGATCAAGGCCACGGGTCGAAAGAAGCTGATCTTCGCCGGCGTGTCCCTCGAAGTTTGCGCCGCTTTCCCAGCCATGCGCGCGGTCCGAGAGGGCTACGGGGCCTACGTCGCCGTCGATGCGAGCGGCACCTTCAACGGGACCAAGCGCGAGACGGGCATGCTTCGCCTGGTCCAAAGCGGAGTCGTGGTGGCCGATGGATCGAGCCTGATGGTCGAGATCCTCGGCGACAACGCTCGCCCCGAGGCCGCTGAGGTCTATGGTGCCCTCGCCATGGACTGGGCGATGCTCGTGGGTCAGGTGCGCAGCACGGCTTCCGCCGTGGCGGCCTTGGCCTGACCTGCACTACGGGCCGAGTAGAGCCATGTCCAGGCAACCCGAGAACCGAGCGCGACCTTGCGACGCGCCGCCGCGTTACAAGCGAGCGCTCCTGACCTTCGTGGGTCTGCTCGGCCCGGTCTACCTCGTCCCTCCGGCTCTAGCGGCTTTGGTTCCCGGGCACCCCGTGGCTCTCGTCCCACTGACCGTCGCCTGCATCGTCGTGCTGATGACCTACGCGATCATGCCGACTTTGGAGCGACTGTTCGGATCCTGGCTGCGGTCGTCGTCGTCGGGCCGTTGAAAAGAAAGCCGTTGACAAGAAAGGGGTCCTGTCGGGCGATATCGGCCCTCAGTCCGGGTTTGAATCCTGCTGATCGCCGCCCTTCAGGATTCCCCCGGCCCGCTGGTAGGGGAACGGAGTCCGGTTTCGAGGGGCGTCGGCTCGGGCAGGGGATCCGGCGGTGCGGCGGCGTCCCCGAGGCGACGGGCCGCCGGCAGCACCCGCCGTTCGAGGGAGCCGAGTGCCTGGTTGTAGGACGAGGCGGCGCCGTCCAGACCCTGCCCCAGCTTCGCCAGGTGGGCGAGGAAGCGACCGAGGCGGGCGTAGAGCTCGCGCCCGGCGTCGGCGATCTCGGCGGCCCCTTGGGCGACCCGCTGCTCACGCCATCCCCACGCCACCGACTTGAGGAGCGCCAGCAGGGTCACGGGGGTGGCCGGCAGCACCCGCTGAGCAACGCAGAACTCCAGGAGATCCGGATCCCGCTGGAACGCCGCGGAAAGGCCACCCTCGTGGGGCAGGAACATGGCGACGAAATCCGGCGCGTCGGGGAATTGGGCCCAGTAGCGCTTCGACCCCAGCTCCACCGCCCGCTGGCGGAGGGCCTTGGCGTGGGCGCCGAGGCGGCTGCGGCGATCGGCTCCGTCCGTCGCCTCGGTAGCTTCCAGGTAGGCCTTCATCGGCGCCTTGGCGTCCACCGGCAGCAGGCCCCGACCCGGCAGGTGGACCACGAGGTCCGGCCGCAGGCCGCCGTCGAGGGTGGGCTGCTCCGTGAAGTCGACGTGCTCGGTCATCCCCGCCATCTCCACCACCCGGCGCAGCTGGACCTCCCCCCATCGTCCCCGGGGGCCGGATTCGCGGAGGGCGCGGCTCAGGTCGTGGGCGGTACCGTGGAGCTCGCGGTGGGCGTCCCGGAGGAGCTCCACCTCCTTGCGCAGACCCTCGTAGGCCCCCCGCCGCTCTTTTTCCAGGGCCCGGACCTGGTCGTCGAGGCCGGCGAGGGATTTCTCCAGGGGCTCCACCACCCCCCGCAGGTGCGCCCGCTGGTCGGCGGCTCCACCCTCCAGCACCTGGCGGGCCAGGTCGCGGAAGCTGAGGCGCAGCTGCTCGTGAGCGGTGTGGATCCAGGCCAGCCGCTCGGTGTCGGCCTCGCGGCGGGCCCGCTCCGCCGCGAGCTCCACCCGCAGGTCGTCCGCCTGCTGGGCGCCGGGCTCCGCCCGCCGTAGACGCTCGTCGAGGAACCGTAGCCGCTCTCGCAGGGGGTCGAGGCGGGCCCCCAGCCACCACCCCACCGCCGCGCCGCCGATGAGGAGGCCGAGGAGGAACGGGGCGAGGAGCTGGGTGTCCACGGCCTTCGCCCTCAGCTTCCGGCGGGGCCGAGCCAGGCGATCAGCAGCAGGCTGGCCCCCGAGGTGGCCAGGGCGGTGGCCAGGCCGAGGACGAACGGACGGGGCCCCGTCTTGCGCAACACGGCGGCCCGGGTCCCCAGCCCCACCCCCGCCAGGGCCATCAGGATCAAACCCTTGGCGACGGCCCCGAGGGTGGCGACGACGTCGATTCCGAGGGCGCCGGAGGCGGCGTCGAGGACGCCGAAGGTGCGCAGCAGGGCGAGGGCGAGGAAGCCGAGGACGAAGGGCGGCACCGATTGCCGCAGGCGGCGGGCGAAGGGGGTCGCTTCGGCGGTTTCGGACCGCGAGTAGAGCAGGCCCATGACGACGATCACGACCCCCATGAGGGCGTTGCGGGTCAGCTTGACGGTGGTGGCGATGTCCCCGGCGCCGTCGCTGAAGGCGTAGCCGGCGGCCACCACCTGGGAGGTGTCGTTAACCGCCGTCCCGGCCCAGGTTCCGTAGGCGGCGTCGCCGAAGCCCAGGGCGGCGCCGATGAGGGGATAGAGGAACACCGCCAGGGTGCCGAGCAGGGTGTTGGTGGCGACGGCGAAGCTCACCTCGTCGTCCCGGGCGCCGATGACCGGGGCCGTCGCCGAGATGGCGGAGTTCCCACACACCGACGTGCCGACGCCGATTAGGCTCGCCAGCCGCGGGGGCACGCCGAGGACGCGGCCGAGGCCGTGGGCCACCAGCAGCGCCAGGGTCATCAAGATCACCACCATACCCAGGGCCTTCACGCCGATGGAGGCCACCTCCCCCAGGGATAGCCGCGCCCCCAGCAGAACGATGGCCCAGCGCAGCAGGGTGTGGAAGGCGAAGCGTATGCCCGACCGGCTCGACTCCGGCAGCGGGAAGACGTTCCCCAGGACAAGGCCGAGGAGGACCGCGAAGATGACTTCGCCGAGGGTCTTCTGCGGTCCTTCGGGCAAGAGGCGGTGGACGCCGCGGGCGAGGGCCGCGGTGGCGAAGACCAGGGCGAGCCCCGGCAGGAGGTCGAGGTGCTTGCGGCTCATGACAAAGTCGGGTGCGCTGCGGACGGCGCCGCCGTGTCACGGTTCTGTGGACCGGCTCGCGCGGGGACGTTAGCTCCTTTTGGCGGACCCTATCAGCGCTGCGGAACGTGGTAAAACCCTCGTCCGCCGCCGCCCTAGATCCACTCGGAGGGGGCGCCGCGGGAGGCTAGAATCACTGCCCTCGGAACCTGAGCATGCACGACGACCTGGCGATCGACATCCGCGGCGCGCGGACCCACAACCTCAAGGGGGTGGACTGCCGAATCCCCCACGGACAAGTGACCGTTGTCACCGGCGTTTCGGGGGCTGGAAAGTCGTCCCTGGCCTTCGACACGGTCTACGCCGAAGCCCAGCGACGCTTCGTCGAGTCGATGTCGACCTACGCCCGGCAGTTCCTCGAGCAGATGGAGCGTCCGCCGGTGGACGCCATCGACCACGTGCTGCCGGCGGTGGCCCTCGAAGCGCACAATTCGGTGCGCAACGCCCGGGCGACGGTGGGCACCCTGACGGAGGTCCACGACGTTCTCCGGCTGCTCTTCGCACACCTCGGGGAGGTGTCGTGCCCCAACGGGCACGGCGCCGTGGTGGGCCACTCCGCCCAGGGTTTGGCGGACGCGCTGATCGAGCGCTTCGGGGGTCAACCGGTGACCCTCCTGGCGGCCCTGGAGCGGCCCCCCAAAGGGGCCGACGTCAAGCTCAAGGAGCTGATCCGCCAGGGCTACTTCCGGCGCTGGGAGAACGGCGAACGGGTCCGCATGACGCCGTCCCAGCGGTGGCTGAAGAAGCTGGACCCGCTGGTCCTGGTGCTGGGCCGGTTCCGCACCGACGCCGAGACCCGGGTTCGCCTCCTGGAGGCCATCGACGAGGCCTATCTGCTGACTTCGGGCCGTCTCCAGATCCTCGGACCCGACGGCGAGATCCTTCACTTCGGCCGGGCCCTGACCTGCGAGACCTGCGGCGCCCGCATGGAGCGTCCGACCCCGGCGCTCTTTTCGTTCAACTCCCCCCTCGGCGCCTGCCCCACCTGCCAGGGGTTCGGCCGGGTCACCGGCATCGATCGCGCCCGCGTGATCCCCGACACCAGCCTGCCCCTGGCGGATCGCCCCATCGCCCCCTGGAACTCGCCGTCGAAGGAGCATCTCTACCCGAAGCTGCTGGCGGCGTGCCGCGGAGCGGGGGTGCGGGTCCACGTGCCGTGGCGGGACCTCAGCGACGATGAGCGGGACTTCGTTTGGCACGGCCAGGGAAGCTTCACCAGCCTCGACAAATTCTTCGCCCGGCTCGAGCGCAAGAGCTACAAGATGCACGTGCGGATCCTGCTGGCCCGCTACCGCGCCTACGAGCCCTGCCCCGACTGCCTCGGCCGCCGTCTCAAGCCCGAGGCCCTGGCGGTCCGGCTGGCGGGAAAGCACCTGGCGGAGCTGTCGGCGATGCCGGTGGAGAAGGTGCGTCGCTGGGCCGAGGGTGAGGATCTGCGGGCGATGCGGCGGGGGGCGGGTCACCTGGTGGACGAGCTCACCTCCCGCCTCGAGACCCTGGAACGGGTGGGCCTCGGCTACCTGGCCCTCGACCGCCAGGGGCGCACCCTCTCGGGGGGTGAGAGCCAGCGGATCCAGCTCGCGTCGTCCTTGGGATCTGGCCTCACAGGCACCCTCTACGTGCTCGACGAGCCCACCATCGGCCTCCACCCCCAGGACTCGGACCGTCTGCTGGCGCTGCTGCGAAACCTGGCCCAGAAGGGCAATACGGTCCTGGTGGTGGAGCACGACCGCACCCTCATCGAAGGGGCCGACCACGTCATCGACCTCGGCCCGCGGGCCGGAGAGCACGGCGGCGAGGTGATCGCCGAAGGGAGGCTCGACGCCATCCTCGAACACGGCACCAGCCGCACGGCGGCCTATCTGCGGGAGCCTCCGTCGTCGAGGAAGCGGAAGGAGCTGGAAGCCCGGGCCGCCGCCGTCGCTGAGCTGCCGACGGTGGAGATCCGCGGCGCCACCGCCCACAACCTGAGGGGCTTCGACGTCGCCTTCCCCCTCGGGTGCCTGGTGGCGGTCACCGGCGTGTCGGGCTCCGGAAAGTCGACCCTGGTGGAGAACGTCCTCCACGGCAGCTACCAGCGAGCCCGCGGCGTGGTGGATGTGGAGCCGGGTGAGCACGATGCCCTCGTCGGCCTCGACGACCTGGCGGACGTCGTCATGGTGGACCAGCGTCCCCTCGGCCGTTCGAGCCGGTCCAACCCGGTGACGTACACCAAGGCCTACGACGACATCCGCAAGCTCTTCGCCGCCACCCCCGACGCCACCCGGCGCGGCATCGAAGCCGGCCACTTCTCCTTCAACCTCGACCGCGGTCGCTGCGAGGCGTGCAAGGGCACCGGGACCCAGGAGGTGGACATGCAGTTCATGGCGCCGGTGACGGTCACCTGCGACAGCTGCCAGGGGCGACGTTTCAAAAGTGAGGTCCTGGCGGTCCGCCTCCGGGGCCGCGACATCTTCGAGACCCTGGACCTCACGGTCACCGAAGCCGTCGACCTTTTCGGTGACCAGAAGCGCCTGTGCCGCAAGCTCCAAAGCCTGGTGGACGTCGGCCTTGGGTACCTCCGCCTCGGCCAGTCGACGTCCACCCTGTCCGGCGGCGAGGCCCAGCGTCTGAAACTGGCCAGCTTTCTCGACCGTCCAGCCAAAGACGGATGTCGCCTGTTCCTTTTCGACGAGCCCACCACGGGTCTGCACCTGGCGGACATCGATCTGCTGCACCGAACCTTCGAGCGCCTGGTGGAACGTGGGCACGGCGTGGTGGTGGTGGAGCACAGCACCGATCTCGTGGCCAAGGCGGACTGGATCGTCGACCTCGGGCCCGGCGGCGGGGCCCACGGCGGAGAGCTGCTCTACTCGGGGCCCCTGGGTCCGTTCCTCGACGGCGTCGACAGCGCCACCGCCCGCGAGCTCCGTCGCCACCTGCGTTGGCGCCGGCGCAGGGCCAAGGCATCGTAGACACGGTTCGGGTCAGCGGCTCGGTGGAGAACGGAGCGGCGTTTTGCGTTGAGTTCATGTGTAGGCACATGAGCTCAAAGGAGGCGCCATGCCGCGACACGACCCGATCTGGAAAAGCCTGATCCAAAACTTTCTGGGGGACTTCGTCCACCTGGTGGCCCCGGAGGTGGCCGCGGGCCTCGACTTCGAGAAGGCCCGCTTTCTCGACAAGGAAAGCTTCACCGATCCTCCGGACCGGGAGCGCTCGGAGCTGGATCTGGTGGCGGAGGTGCCGGAACGGAGCGGCGAAGCGAAGCTGCTATTGATCCACGTGGAGGTGGAGGGCCGGTACCAGCGGGCGATGGCCCGTCGGATGTGGCGGTACTACCTACACCTGAAGCTGCGATACCCCGACGTCCCGGTGCTACCGGTGGTGCTGTACCTGCGGGGCGGACCCCGGGGTGTGGAGTTGGTCGAGGTGCGGGAGCGCGTGTGGAATGGCCCGGAGACCTCGGTGTTCCGTTTCGTGGCCTTCGGGGTGTCGCGCTGCGAGGCGGCGGAGTACCTGTCGCGGCCGGAGCCGATGTCGTGGGCGCTGGCGTCGCTGATGCGGGCACCGGGCGGGGACCGTGTGGCGCTGAAGCTGGGTTGCCTGCGTCCGATCGCGGGTGCGGACCTGGACGAGGCGCGTCGGTTCCTGCTGTTGAACGCTGTGGAAACGTACGTAGAATTGAGCGAAGCGGAGTCGTCGCGATTTGCGGCGAGTCTGGCGAACGAGACGGAGGAGGTGAGGACGATGGAAACGACGTGGGCCGACAAGCTGATCGCAAAAGGAATCCAGCAGGGACTCGCGAGAGGTGTGGAGCAGGGCGTCGCCACCGGGCGCCGGGAGGGTATGGTGGACACGACGGTCCGGCTGCTGGAGAAGCGGTTCGGGCGTCTTCCGGGGTCGTCCCGCCGCCGGATTGACGGTCTGGACGAACAGGGTCTGGAGGCCCTGGCGGACCGCCTTCTGGACGCCGCGTCCCTGCGGGACCTCGGGCTGGAGTGACTGAATCAGCCGGCCGCGAGGCCCGAGGTGTCGATCTTGCGCAGGGAGGTCAGCAGGCCCTTCATGCGGTCGAGGTTGGCGAGGGCACGGTCGAGGCGGCCCGTCAGGCGGCGGTCGTTCATCCCGACATCTTTCATATGGGTTTCCAGGGCCTGCACCAGCGGTAGGAGGTTGCCGGCGACGGACTCGGCGAGGTCGTCGAGGACATCGTGGACCCCGGCTCCGAGGGTCTGGACGACCCGCGCGCCCTGGGCCTGGGCCATGGCGCCGAGGGTGGCGTCGAGCTTCTCCAGGTAGGGTCCAAAATCGACCCGGATCGGCGGTGCCTGGACGGCGGGCTCTGCGGATGGGGGCTCCGGGGGTAGAGGTTCCGCGGGTAGGGGTGCCGGGGGCTTTGGCGGTAGGCTCGCCCGATGGGGGCTGGTCGGCCCCGCCGGCTCGGTGGGGTGGGCCTTGATGGCCGCGGCCCTGCCCACTTGGGCGACGAGGTCCCCCAGTCGCTCCAGGAACGGGTCCAGGCGATCCGCCAACAAGGCCACTAGGGCTTCGGCGGTCGCCGCCTCGCCCTCGTCACCGGCGGAGATTTCACCCGCCGTTCCCTGGAGTGCCGCGAGGGTCGTCAGGTTGGCCTTCAGATGCTCGACATAGGGTGCCAGGGCGTCCGCCAGCTCGGGGCCGAAGAGGGGTGGCGCGGGGGCCTCGGTTGGGCTGTCCCGGTCCCTTTGGGAGGCTTCGGCGGCGGTGGCGATGGCGCGGTCGATGTCGGAGAGACGGTCCGACATCAGGCCCAGCTGGCCGATCAGCTTCACCGCCGGGTCGTCCTCGGCGCCCCCCATGGCCTGGACCCGGGCGAAGCCCCGCTGAATCTCGCCCCAGCGCTGGCGCTGGGACTCCGACAGGCTTCCCCGTAGCTCGGCGAGCTTGAGCAGGTTGGCCTCGGCGCCGGAGGTGAGGGTTTGGGCCTCGCCGTTGTAGTGGTCGTCGATCAGGGCTTCGAGCTCCACCTCGTTCATCACTGCGACGACTTTCTCCGCCATCTTGTTCATGTTGCGGTAGCTGCCCTGGAGCTGGAACTTGGGCTCCGTTCGGAACGCGTCGTCCTGGGCGGCGGAGAGGATGTACTGCTGGTTCACGGTGAGGACGACTTCCTGGATCCGATTCAGCTTGCCGAGAACCGTGAGGATCTGCTCCAGCTCCACCGGCGAGTAGGCGTGGCGGAGGCGGTCGGCCCGCATGTCCCCCTCCCGGGCCATGCGGACCAACTCGTAGACGTCCTCCTGCTCGCGGGTGGTGAGGGGGGCGAGGGTGGCGTTGGAGGTGAGGGCGTTCTCGATGTAAGACAGGGCGAAGACGTCCCCCTTGCCTTCGAGAATGTCGCCGAGGTTGTAGGTGTCCGCGCGGTTGGCGAGCATGTCGGGAATCTGGAACTTTTCCCCGGACTCGGTGTAGGGGTTGCCCGCCATGCAGACGGCGAAGCGCTTGCCCTTGAGGTCGTAGGTGCGGGTGCGGCCCCGCCAGACCCCCTCGATCCGCCGCTGGGCGTCGCAGAGGGAGATGAACTTCTGCAGCAGCTCCGGATGGGTGTGCTGGATGTCGTCGAGGCAGAGGAGCACGTTGTTGCCCATCTCGAGGGCGCAGTCGATCTTCTCCACCTCCTGGCGGGCCGTGGCGTTCGGGGCTTCCGCCGGGTCGAGGGAGGTGACACCGTGGCCGAGGGCGGGGCCGTTGACCTTCACGAAGACGAGGCCGAGCCGATTGGCGACGTACTCCATCAGGGTCGTCTTGCCGTAGCCGGGGGGGGAGACGAGGAGCAGTAGGCCCATCTGATCGGTGCGCTTGCCTTCGCCGATGGTGCCCATCTGCTTGGCCAGGTTGTCGCCGATCAGCGGGAGATAGACGTCGTTGATGAGCTTGTTGCGGACGAAGGCGCTCATCACCTTGGGGCGGTACTCGTCGAGCCGGAGGGTCTCCCGCTCGTGTTCCAGCAGGCGGTGGCGCAGCTGCTGGAAGCGGCGAAAGCCCGGCGCCCGCTCCCGCCGGTAGGCCGTGAGGCGGGCGAGGAATTCGTCGAGCCGCAGCTCCAGGGTGCGTCCCGCGACCCGGGGGTGCTGACCCAACAGGCCCTCGATGGTCCGCCCCGACAGGGCGCTGGAGACGGTCCGTTCAAGGCGCCGTTCAGTGAGTAGGAGGACCACCGCCTCCTCCAGGCTGGGGGCCAGCCCGCCGAGGGCCGGATCGTTGCTCTGGTCGAGAAATGCCCGTAGCCATGCAAGCGCCAGGTGGTAACGCTGGTCGAGGTGGTTCTCCAGCTCCCGGAGATCCTCGTCGAAGTCCCGGCGGTTCTGGTGCAGGTCGAGGTGGCGTAGGAAGGCGTCCCGCAGCTGCTGGGCTTCGGCACTGGTGGTGAACGAGGGCGGGTTGTGGCTGAGCTCTTCGAAGAGATAGGCCCCGGCCATCCGAGCCTCTTCGCCGGGCAGCTCGATGCCGAGACCTTCCAGGAAGTCGCCGAGGGCGACGGCGAGCTCGTCGACGAAGCCGTCGATGGCGGGGCTGTGGGCGAAGGCGTCCCGCAGGCGCGCCAGGCTACGGGCCCTCCGCTCCCAGGTGACCCGCCGCGGGGGATCGCCGAAGAAGCCCCAGAACAGGCAGGCGAGGGCCCGCGGTCTCGGCGCGAAGCGGAGCAGGCCTGCGGTGGCGTAGAGGGCCAGGAGCTGCTCCAGGATCAGCGCGGCGTCGTGGTCGTGGAGGCCCCGCTCGTAGCCCTCCTCGTAGCGCTCGGCGGCATAGCCGCGGACCCCGTCGAGGAGCGGGGGGGCTTTTCCGCCGTCCCCATCCGTGGGGGCCAAGGCCGCCTCCCGAAGGGCTTCGAGGGACAGCCCGGAACGCCCCTGCTCGGCGTCGAACAGCATGGACGCCGCGAGGAACTCGGCCCGATACACCTCCGGCGTCTCGGAGACGAGGAGCTGATCCCAATAGGCTTGGGTGTCCGCGAAGTCGGCGTCGTCGACGGTTTCGTAGAAGTCGGTGCCGGTGAGATGGAAGGCCATCTCGGTGTCGCCGGCGCGGTCTTTCCGCGGCACCATGGTGAGGTCGAAGGTCTGGGTATTGACGCTGAAGCGCTGACGACCCAGGCGCAGGACCTCGGCGCCCCCTTCGAAGATGTCGCGGCGATCCCGCAGGGCGCGGGCGGCATCTTCGCGGCAGCTCTTGAGGCGGGACTCCAGCTCGTCCGCCCGCACGCTGTCCCCCATGCCCCGCAGGTCCGTCGACAGGTCCCGCACCTTGGCCACCATGGCGTCGCCGACGAAGTAGGTGTTGAGGGCGTCGACGTCTGCGAGGGCGGAGGCGCGGCGGTGGATGCCGTCCAGAATCCGCTCGGCGGCCTGCATCATGCGGCCGGCGCGGCGCTGGCGCTCGTCCAGCAGGGCCTGCTTGCGGGTGGAGAACGCCTCGTAGACGTCCTCCCGCTTGGTCGCCAGCTGGTCCAGATAAGGGTCGTCCAGCTCGCCGAAGCGGCTTTCGAGATCCTCCAGCTGGAGCATGAGCTTCGACAGCTGTTCGTCGCAGGCTTCTGGGCTGTCGGCCAGGGCCAGGGCCCCCGACACGCTCTGGGACAGGAGCTGGAACTGGGCGCCGAACTCCGCCGTGCCCTCCCGCTGGGCGAGCTCCTTGCGCCGGGCCTGGACCAGGGCGCGTCCGCGGTTCAGGGCCGAGAGCACCTCGGAGATGTTCTCCAAAATGCCGGTGCGCTGGGTCGGATCGTCGATCTTGAGGCCGCCGACCACTTCGGTGAGCAGCTCCAGGCCGTCGCCGATGTCGTCCATTCCCTCCGCCAGGGGCCTGGCGTCGGCGGTCTTGGTGATGCCGTCGACCTTGGCCTCGAGGGCTCCGATCTCGTCGTGGTAGGGCTGTAGGGCTTCGGGGGCCAGCAGGAAGTCGACGGTTTGGGCGGAGAGGTCGTCGAAGGTGTCGACGATCCGGGTTTCGAGGGCGGCGACTCGATCGAGGTCGACGTAGCGCATCTCCCGCAGGGACATCAGCTTGCCCCGCCGGGTCCGCAGATCCGCCAGGGCGTGGACGTAGTGGTCGATGCGGTTGCGGGGCTCGGCCCGCAGGCGGTGGAAGAGCTCCTCGGCGGCCTCCTCGTTGCCGGCGACGGCTTCCTCCGCCTGGGCCTTCATCGCCTGGACCTTCTCGAACTCGCCGACGATCAGGTCCGCCGTCTCCCGCAGCTTGCCGAGGGGGTCCGCCAGATCGCCGACCCCGTCGTCGCCGAGCCAGTAGTAGGCGTCGGCCATGCGAACCGTGGAGGCGATGAGGTCTTCGTAGCCGGCGACGGTGGGGGCCTGCTCCGACACCGAGCGGCTCACCGAAAGGGCGTCGGAAATGCCCCGGACGAGCTCGGCGTTGCCCACCTTTTCGAGGAAGCTTCCGGTGGTGGGGGCCTTTGCGGCGTGTTCGTCGGACACGAAGGGGGTCTGCCAGACCTGCATCGGGTGGACGCGGGTCGGCTCCTCGGAGGTCGACCGAAAGATCACCATCTTTCCGTCTTCGAAGAGGGCCCAGCCGTGGCAGTGGATCGGATTCTGGACCTGTTTCCGAATCAGGTTGTAGTTGAGCAGGATGGTGCGGCCGTCGGTGCGCTCGTGGAAGGCGTACAGCACGTCCTCGCCGTTGGGGGAGCGCACGATCCGCAGCAGCTCCATGTCGTCCACGTCGCCGTCGAAGGATTTGGTGGTGCCGTCCTGGAGGTAGAAGCCCCCGGGGAAGATCAGGCCGTGGTCCTCCGGCAGCAGGTGGCACGCCTGGCCGATGGCGTCGATGCGATCCACCGTCTGGGTCCGGGTGTTGAACACCAGGTGGCGCCACTGGGTCTCGTTGTAGGGCCGCACCTTGATGAGGATCAGGGTCCCGACTTCGGCGAAGAGGATTTCGGCGTCCGCCAGGCTCTGGTGGGGCTCGTCGACGTCTTCGCGGTAGATACCCAGGCCGTCTTCGGTGTTGTCCTCCACCTTCACCGTCAGGTCGCCGCCGACGGTCTCGACGAAGACCTTGTCGCGGATCGACACGTGGGGATGGCGCCCGAGGACGTGGTCGTCGCGGGTGGTGGGGGTCCACTCGAAGCCGTGGGACGGCGGCAGCACGTGGTCCCGCTCGCCGCGGTTGTCGATGTAGGTAGCTTTGCCCTGGGGGTCCACGGCCCAGCGGAAGACCTTGACGTCATCCGCCGACGCGCCGACCCGGAAGATCGCCAGCAGCTTGCCGTCGTCCAGAAGGCGGAGCTGGAGGAGTCGGGTGTCCTTGTAGTACTTGTAGAGTTCCTTGAACTCCCGCACGAAGCCTTTGTCGTGGAGGAAGTTCCGCGGGTCGTCGGCGGGGACGGCGTCGAAGGCGAAGTGCCCCGGGTCGCTCTCCCGGAACGTGTGGAGGCTGAAGACGTCGTCGACGTCGGTCTCGGTACGCAGGCCGAGGTAGACGTTGTAGCCGAACAGGAGCATGCCGCCGACGGTGCGGATGTCCCGCGGCACGCAGTTGTTCTCGGTGCGGATCCGCTCGTTGCCCGCCACCGTCATCTCCGCCCCGCCGAAGAGGTCGAGGCGCTCGCGGTTCAAGGCCTCGGCCCGTTCCCGCAGCGTTCCGGCGTGGTCGTCGAGGCGGGCGCGGAGGACCTCGTAGGTCCCCTGCTCCAGCTCGCCGGCGTCCGAGTGCTGGGATCGAGGGTCCGAGCCGTCCGGGCTCGTGGCTTCAGTGCTCATGGCTGTCCCGTCTCATCAAGGTCACGTCATGGAGATTCGGAGGCGGGCAAATCCAAAATCGAATTTTGAATTTGCCCATGCGTGCTATCTTGGGTCGATGATCGAGCGCACCCTCCAGGAGCGACTTCTGAAGCTGGCGGCGGCCTTTCCCGTCGTCACCTTGACCGGCCCGCGTCAGTCTGGGAAGACCACCCTCTGTCGCCTCGCGTTCCCGGACAAGCCCTACATCACCCTGGAATCTCCGGCGGAGCGGCAGCGGGCCGCCGACGACCCGCTCGGGTTTCTGGGGGCTTTCCCAGACGGGGCGATCATCGACGAAGTCCAGAGGGTGCCTGAGCTTCCGTCCTACCTCCAGGGGATGGTGGACGAGGATCCGCGGCCCGGTCGCTTCATTCTGACGGGGTCCCAGAACTTCGGAATCTGGGAGAGCGTCACCCAATCCCTCGCCGGGCGGACGGCGCTCCTCGAACTGCTGCCCCTGAGCTTGGAAGAGCTTCGGCGGTTCGAAGATCCCCCGCAAAGCCTCTTCGAGACCGTGTGGAGCGGTGGCTACCCTCGGATCTTCGAACGAAACCTGCCGCCCTCGGACTGGCTCGAGAGCTATGTCGCGACCTACGTGGAGAGGGACGTTCGGCAACTCGTGAACGTCGGAGACCTGATCCAGTTCCAGACTTTCCTGAGGCTGTGCGCCGGCCGCACGGGCCAACTGCTCAACTATTCGAGCCTCGCGGCGGACGTGGGGATCAGTCAGCCCACCGCGAAGGCGTGGTTGTCGGTGCTCGAAGCCAGCTACCTGGTCTTCCGGCTGCCTCCCTTCCATCGCAACTTGGGGAAGCGCCTGGTCAAGTCGCCGAAGCTCTACTTCTACGACACCGGCGTCGCGTGCAGCCTGCTGGGAATCGAAACGCCGGCCCAGCTCGAGACCCACCCGCTCCGGGGCTCGATCTTCGAGTCGTGGGTGGTGGCGGAGGTCGCTAAACAGATCTTGCATCGGGGGCGCCGTCCTCGGCTTTCGTTCTATCGGGATCGCGGGGGTCTGGAAGTGGATCTCTTGGTCGAGGGTGGAGGGGAGCTGACCGCGGTGGAGATCAAGTCGGGCCAAACCCCGACCAGCGGCTTTTTCACCGGGCTCAACCGATTCGCCGACATCGTCGAGCCGAGGTCGCAGACGCGCCTCGGGCGTCGGATCGCGGTGTACGGCGGAGCGGAGCCCCAAACCCGCTCCGGCGGACTGCTGCTCCCCTGGTCCCAGCTCGACCTGGCACCCTGGGCGGGTCCGCCGGCGGCCTGAGCCGGCGGCGTTGCCTCGTCGCCGGTTCACTCCTCGGCGTCCGCGCCCGTCAGGTCGCCGAGCTGGAGCCCTTCGATGCCGAGCTGCCTGGCGGCGTCGAGGAGCTGCCCGAGGCGCTGCTGCTGCTGGCCTCCGGAGCGGGTCATCAGGCCGCCGAGGAAGGTGGCGAGGGTCAGGTTGGCGATGTCCCCCGAGTCCACCGCGGGGCGCGACAGAACGTCCTTGAGGTCCCCCAGGACCTGGCGGGCGCCGGGCTGGTCGAGGAAGCGTCCGGCGGCCTTGCCGAAGCCGACGGACTTGACCAGGCGATCGACGAAGACGTCGTCGCCGCCGACGATGTCGATGTTGGCGCTGCGCAGACCCTCGGACATGACCCGGGCCTGGGCCTCGGCGATTTCCCGGCCCACGTCGATGGAGCGCAGCTCGACCTCCTTCTCGACGTCGAGGCGGAGGCGGAACTCCTCGTGGTCGCGACTCTGCTCGTCGAGAACCTTCATCGACTCGGCCTTGGCCGCCAGGCCCTCGGCTTCGCCCTTCAGCTGCTCGCGGATGGCGTCGGCCTCCGCCAGACCCTTCTGGCGCAGCACCTCGGCCTCGGCGAGGCCCTGCTTCTGGCTCGCCTGGGCGTCGGCCTCTTTGACCTCGGCGTCGACGAGGCCGTGCTTGCGGCTGGCGTCGGCGTCGGCTTCCTTGACCCGGACCTCCGCCAGGCCCACCTTTTCGATGGCCGCGGCGTCGGCCTCCTTGACCTGGACGTTGGCCAGGCCCTGGGCGGCGTGCTCGGCCTTGGTGCCCTCGGCGAGTCGGATCTTCGCCTGGGCGTGCTTGTCGGCGGCCTGGAGGTCGGCGTCGGCGATGGTGAGCTTCTCCTTGGCCTTGAACTTCGACGCCTGCTCGGCGGCCTCGGCGGCCTTGATGTCCTTGACCAGGGCCTGCTCCGCCTCCCCCTCCGCGACGATGATGGTGGATTCCTTGCCGCGCTTCGCCTCCTCCACCACCCGCAGCCGCTTGATGGCTTCCTCCTCCTCGGCGACGGTACGGTCGACGGCCACCCGCTCGCGGATCACATTGGCGATGTCCCGCTTCTCGTGTTCGACCTCTTTATCTTTGGCGATGGTCTGGAGGGTGACCTCCCGCTCGCGGGCGACGACCTCGATCTGGCGCTCCTTCTCGACCCGCTCGGTTTCCACCGCCACCACCCGCTCCCGGTTTTTGGCGGCGACGTCCACCTCCCGCTTGAGGTTTTCCTCCTGGATGGCGATCTGCTCGTCGGTCTTGAGGCGGGCCTGTTCGGCCCGCAGCCGCTCCTCCGCCTGGACCTTCAGGGTCTCCGCCTGCTCGCGGGCCTGGACGGTCTCGATCTCCCGCTTCTGACGCGACTCGGCGTCGGCCTGCTGGCGCTCCATCTCGAGGATCGCCTCCCGGGCCTCCACGTCCTGCTTCTTGATCTGCTTCTCTTCGTTGCGCCGGAACTCGTTGGTGCTGATGTGCTCCGTCGCCGTCAGATCGGTGATCTTGCGGATACCCTGGGCGTCGAGGATGTTGTTGGGGTCGAGCTGATCGAGGGGCGTCTGCTCGAGGTAGTCGATGGCGCAGTCTTCGAGGCTGTAGCCGTTGAGGTCGGTGCCGATGACCTCGATGATCATGTCCCGGAACTCGTTGCGCTTGGTGTAGAGGTCCTCGAAATCGAGCCGCTTACCGGCGGTCTTGAGGGCCTCGGAGAACTTGGCGTTGAACAGGTCATCGAGGGTCTCCTTGTTCGACGCCCGCTGGCAGCCGATGGTCTGGGCCACCTTGATGACGTCCTCCTGGGTGTTGCTGACCCGGACGAAAAAGGTGACCTTGATGTCGGCGCGGATGTTGTCGCGGCATATCAGGCCGTCGGCGCCTCGGCGGTCGATCTCGATGGTCTTCACCGAGATGTCCATCTCTTCGATCTTGTGGAAGAACGGGTAGACCAGCGCGCCGGTGAAGCTGACCCGCACCGTGCCCCGCATGAAATGGCTGATGATGAGGGCTTTGCCCTGTTCGACTTTCCTGGGGTAGGGAATCATGTGTGCTCCTCGAAAAGCGTGAGGTGAAGAACAGAAACGTTGAGCTTGGGCCGGCGCGGGTTCAGATGTCGTCCAAGGGCTCCACCAGGAAGACCTCCCTCGCGTCGTCGTAGTCGTAGATCAGGGCGCGGGTGCCGGCGGCCGCGGAGAACCCCTCGGCGTGGCGGACCTGGATCACACCCCCCGCCACTTCGGCCTGGCCGAAGGCGTCGTCGACGCGGCCGGTCTTGATCAGGCAGGTCTGACCGACGAGGTCGTGGCGGTGGGGGCCGAAGCCGGCCATCAGCATCCGCCGGAGGGGTTGGATCGCCAGGGCCGTGGCGGCGACGGCGAGGACGAAGGTGCCGGCGGCGGCGGCCAGGGACAGCCAGAGGGCGCCGGTGGCGACGGCTTCGAAACCGGGCACGTACAGGGTGCCGAGGAGGCTGAAGGTCCAGGCGAAGACGATCATCAGGCTCCAGCTGATGGAGCGGGGCACGTCCCCGAAGCCGGCGTCGGCGAAGAAGCTGGAGCCTCCGTCGCCTCCACCGTCGACCTCCACGGCTCCCTCGATGCCCCCCAGGCCCTCGGCGGCGCCTTCCGACAGCCCTTCCGACAGCCCTTCCGACAGCCCTTCCGCGAGTCCCTCGGCGGCACCCTCGGTGGTCGCTTCTACGCCGTCCAGGATGTCGAGGTCGATGCCGGACAACAGGGCGATCGCCCAGTTGAGGATCACCAGCAGCATGGGCACGGTGAACACCACCGTCGGGAGGCTTGTGGCTGTTTCGAAGAAAGTCTGCATCGGCGGTCTCGAGCTGTCGGGACGAGGTACGAGCCCCGGGTCTCGGGTATTCGAGCTTGCAGAGAACCGGGGCGGGCTTGGCGGTCCTGGTTACTTGAGGGACCCGAGATTTTACGCCAAGGGGGAGGTTCGTTTCATCGACCCGGGGCCACCGCGTCGCCGCTGGACCTGGCCGGGCCGGAGAATTTCGACGAACGCTTATCCTCCCCGTCGGTTTTTCCCGCTTCCATGTCAAGGGCGACGATGCCGTCGCCCGGCCCGACCCGAAGGAAGGAGAAGCCCATGCCCCGAACCCCCCGCCGTATCCCCGAGTGGCCTCAGGGCCACATCACCTCCGCCGTCGCAACCTGGATCGTCGCCCCCTGGATCGTCGCCGCGCTCCTGCTGATCGCCGCCGGCCCCGCGTTCGCCCAGATCGGCATACCGCCGGCGTGCCTGTTCGTCGAGGATCCGACCCCGGACGAGACCCTGTTCGGCAGACCGGTGGCCAATTTTCCCGGTCCAGACCATCTCTATCTGCATTCGTCGACCCATCTTCAGGGTCAGCCCGCGTACCAGAAGTGGACCGGCGGCCTGGTCTACCGGCCGCCGATTTCCACCGGCTTCGGCGGCTTCACCAGTGCGGTGATCGTCAACAATCCGGACCCCGACGACGCGACCTGCGTCGACATCGAGTACTTCTCGGAGGTCGGCGTATCCCTCACAACGAACAGCGTGGCGATTCCCCCCGAAGGGTTCTACGTCGAAGCGGCCACGCCCCTGGCGGCTGCCAACGGCGTCGGCACCGCCAATGTGCGTGTGGTTCGTTGTTCCTTGAATGAACCCCTGGGGCCGCCGATCGTCGGCGCCAGCTTGTTGCATTCCCGGTACCTGTTCGACATCGTCGACCGGGATCGGCCCCTGTCCTTCTTCCTTCAGCTCCCGCCGGGCATGAGCTCGATGCAGCAGATGCAGGAGGTCCAGGAGACCTCTGAGCTGTGGTGGGGGCCCCTGCCGGTCACCGGATCCAGCGCCACCGACTTCATGAACGGCGCGACGCCGTTTCCCACCGTGGTCAACCCCAGCGACGCTGCCATCGCCGTGGTGACCGAGCTTTGGCTCCACGATCAGACCACCGGCGTCGTCTCCGGGCCCCTTCCCTGGCGCACCGCGGTGGTCCCCGGCCGGGGATCGATCACCGAATTCACCGGGCCGCACCTCGCCAATCTCGGCACCACCGCGCCGGGTCTGTGGAACTACATCAACTCGTTCTACGGAGGAGGCGGTCCCGCTTTTGACGTGGACGTCTTGATCCGGATCTACACCCCAGGGGGTGAGCCGATCCTCGGCGACATCCCGGTCACCGACACCTGGGGCAACGGCATCGCGTCCACCAATTCCGATCCGGACGCCGAGCCGCCGCCGGACGTCGAGCCGGTCTCGAATCTGGTGCTCGGCAAGCGTTTTCGGATGCTCTCCACCATGCTGTACAACGGTCCGACGTGGCGCATGGTGGCCCCGGACAACAGCACCCAGACCGGGCCGACGGCCCTGGTCCGCTTCATCGGAGGCGTGGCCAACGTCAGCCCCAGGACGGTGACAGCCCGCTTCGAGTACTTCAGCCGTGACGGAACGCCGATCTCGACGGGATCCGCGACCCTGACTCCCGGGCAGACGGTCCGCATCGAGCCCGGGGCCCCCGGCTATCCGGGCTATCGGGAGTTCGGCTGGCTTCGGGTGACGGGCTGCGCCGGCGGCGAGCTGATCGGCTGGACGGGCCACGAGATCCAAGAAGTCCAGCCCGAGCCGCACTACCACAAGGTCTTCGGCCAGACCTTCGCCGGCATCAATCGGGCGGAGCCCGGGGACGGCATTCCCCACGTCGACCCCGCTGGTTTCGGCGACCTGGTCCGCAAGGTATCGCCCCTAGTTCGGGTAGAGCCGACCTGGTATTGGCCCGGCTATACGACGTTCGTCAACGACACGGTGCCGAACCTCGGTCCATATCGCTACCAGTTCTACGACCCGACCGGCCTGAACTGCACCCAGGGCGGACGGACCCCCTTCTTCGCCGGCCTGCCTTGGTCGTGGACCTCTACGTCCTACGAGGATCCCGAGGTCTCCCTGAGCTGTGCCGGCAACCTGATGGGCACCGTCGACCACACCCTCGGGGTCATCGAGGGCATCGATGTCCTCGGCGATCCCTTCGACGAGTACGGCATCCCAGACTTCGCCGGCGAGTGGTTCCCCGGTGAACCCCTGCCGCCGTTCCCGAACGGCACGACAGGGGGTGGGGATCCCTGAAGGCGACCCGCGTTCTCGAGCAGAGGACCCAATCCCGCGCCCGGGGGGTTTCCCTCCCCCCCGGCGCGTCGCCCCGGGGGACGCCGCACCCATGCGTTCCCCGGGGCCCTTCTTTGTGTGGGGGGAGCGCCCGGCTAAGGGGCCTGGTGTGGGGAAACGGTGGCCACCCAGCGGTCCAACCGCGTGAGTCGGCGATGCCCGGCGGGGAGCACGGCGGCGGCCGTACGGCGCTGCTCGACCAGAAGGTCCACCGCGGCGGTGCGGTCGACGGACCGTGGGGGGGCGGTCAGGGCGTCGCAAAAGGAGCCGACGGCCCGGCTGAAGGCCAGGCGCCAGTTGTCGTCCTCGAAGGCCTCCTGCCGAACCGCGACGGCCCGCTCCACCAGGGGCCCCGCGAGGTTGC
This sequence comes from Acidobacteriota bacterium, assembly GCA_038748685.1. GTDB lineage: Bacteria > Acidobacteriota > Thermoanaerobaculia > Multivoradales > J023 > JAUIJL01. The sequence continues at coordinate 26,837 of JBCDIS010000018.1, forward strand.
AGCGACCGGTTTCCGCCAGCAGGGCGGCCAGGAGGGTGCGGGCCCCCGAGGTCAGGGGATGCTTGTCGGGCAGGGACGCCTCGAAGGCTGCCACCGCCCTGCGGAGGAACTCCTCCGCCCGTTCCAAATTTCCCGCCACGCTGTGCATTTCCCCCAGATGTTCGATGGTGAGGGCGGTTTCGGCGTGTTCTTCCCCCATGGAGCGACGGCGTAGCTCGAGGGCTCGAAGCAAGAGGGATTCGGCGTCGTCGCTACGGCCCTGCAGCAGCTCCAGGAAACCGAGGGCGTCGAGGGAACGGGCGAAGTCCCGATGCTCGTCACCGACCTTCGTCCGACGCAGATCCAGCGAGTCCATGCAGTGGGGACGGGCTTCCTCGAAGCGGCCCAGCTCCGCCAGGCTGGTGCACAGCATCTGATGCGCCTCGGCCTGCCCTTCCACGTCGACATCGTCGTCATCGGCGGCGGCGTGGGCGTCGAGGGCCAGACGAAATTGCTCCACGGCCTCGGCGTAGGCACCTTCGTCGAAAAGCAGGAGCCCCAGATTCGAAAGGGTGAGGGCGGAGCCACCGCCGAGGGCGCGATCCGTGTCGAGGGACTCTTGGTAGTACTTCCGAGCCGTGCTGTAGTGCCCCAGGTCATGGTTCACCAGGGCCAGGTTGTTGAGGCTGTCGGCGACGAGGGCGTGGGCGTCGCCGTAGAGCTCCCGCCGCATGCGGTAGGCCCGCTCGAAGAACGTCTCCGCCCGCTGGAAACTCCCCTCGCCGGCAAGGGCGATGGCCAGGGCGGCGAGGTTGGCGGCGATTTCCGGATGGGGACTCTCCATCGACTCGGTGCGGATGTCCAGGGCCTTCTCCAGCAGGGGGACGGCCTCGCCCGACAGACCGAGATCCCGGTAGAGCTGGGCCAGCTTGCTCATGAGCTGCGCGGTGTTGGGCTCCCGGGGGAGCTTCGAGACCTCCGCGTCCCCCCGCTCCAGCAGGTCCTTGGCGGTGATGGAGCTGCCACGTTCAGTATCGTGCTTCGCCAGCGAGAAGAGACTCTCGATGAGCTTGAGATTCCCCTGGGCCCTCTCCCGCTGCAGCTGGTTACGCTTCTTTTCCTCCTGTAGCCACTGATTCTGCAGGGTCACAGTGATCAGGCCGGTGACCAGGACCAGGGAGATCACCGACGCGGTGGCCACCCCCAGACGGTGTCGGCGCACGAAGCTGGAGAAGCGGTAGCCGAGGGTGTCGGGGCGTGCCCTCACGGGACGGCTGCGGCGGTGCCGCTCCAGATCCTCCGCCAGCTGGGCCGCCGAGTCGTAGCGCCGCTCCGTCTCCTCCCGCAGCGCCATGCCGACGATGTTGTCGAGGTCGCCGACGAGCCGCCGGGACAGCTCGCCGGGGCGGCATCCGCGGGCGCCGGCGCGGTTCTCGGCGCTGGTGTCCCCCTGGCCGGGGTCGAGGGCGGCGTGGCTCGGCCGTTCCAAGCTGGCACCGTGCTGCCGCAGGTCGAGGAAGGACGCGCCGCTGGGGAGGGTGTCGAAGGGGCGCCGCCCCGTCAGCAGGGCGTGGAGCAGTAGCCCCAGGGAGTAGACGTCCGACGCCGTGGTGACGGCCTCCCCCCGCAGCTGCTCCGGGCTGGCCCACCGGGGGGTCATGGGGGCGCCGCCGGTGAACGTCTCCTGACCCGCTTCGGCCGGTGACGCGACGTTTCCCGGTTCGAGGATCTTGGCGATGCCGAAGTCGAGGAGCTTGGGAACCCCGTCCCGGGTGACGTAGACGTTCGAGGGCTTTAGGTCCCGGTGGACGACGAGGTTGCGGTGGGCGTAGTGGACCGCGTCGCAGACGGCGGTGAAGAGGTCCAGCCGCCGGTCGATGCTGAGCCGGTGGCGATCGCAGTAGAGGTCGATGGGCTCCCCCTCGACGAGCTCCATCACAAAGTACGGCGATCCTTCGGGGGTCGTGCCGCCGTCGATCAGCCGGGCGATGTTCGGATGATCAAGGCCGGCGAGGATTTGCCGTTCGGAACGAAAGCGCAGCGCCAGGCGTCGGTTCCAGGGGCCGTGGCGCAGCACCTTTATCGCGACCCGCAGCTCGTATTCATGATCGTCCCTCTCGGCCAGGAAGACGGAGCCGGATCCCCCCTCCCCGAGCTTCTCCAAGAGGCGGTAGGAGCCGAGCCGGTCCACCGGGACGTCCCGCTCCAGGAAATGGCCGAAGGAACGGGCGGCGCCCTCGGAGACCACGGCGTCGAGGGCGGCGCCAGCCTCCCCGTCTAGCTCCAGGAGCTCCTCCAGGGTGCGGCGCAGAGTCCCGTCACCGCCGCAGGCGCGGTCCAGGAACGCCGGCAGGGCGTCCCCGTCGACGTCCCCCGCCGCTAGGAGGATATCTTCGATGCGGCTCCAATCCCGTTCGTCGTCCCGCACGTCACGTCGTCGCCGGAGCTCCGGGGCTCAGGATTCGGTCTTCCCTTGGGCGGCGCTCCGCTGACGAAGCCGGGCCACGAGCCAGGCCCGTCCGAGGCGGGTGTCCAGGACCACCGTCGGCCTCGACACGCCCAGGGCCTCGGCGGTCTCCTCGAGGGAAAGACCGGCGAAGAAGCGCAGCTCCAGCACCTGGGCCTGCCGCGGCCGCAGGTCCGCCAGGACGCGGAGCGCTTCGTCGAGGGCGAGGAGCTCCTCCTCCGGCGCGCACGGGGTTCCGAGGGCCGCATCGAGGGGCTCCTTCGGCGCACCGCCGCCGCGCCGGTCCGCGGTGAGGGCTCGGGCATGGTCGACGAGGATGCGGCGCATCATGCGGGCGGTGACGGCGAAGAAATGGGTCCGGTCCCGCCAGTTTGGGGGTTGGGAACCGAGGAAGCGGAGATACGCCTCGTTGACCAGGGCGGTGGCCTGGAGGGTGTGGTCAGGGCGCTCCCCCCGCATGGCACCGACGGCGAGGCGGTGCAGCTCGCGGTAGACCTTGGGCATTAGAGCGACGAGGGCGTTCCGCTCCCCCGACCTCCACCGCCGTAGGAGCTCGGTGACGTCGTCTTCCACCGCGTCCCCGGAATCCCGGAGCCACGGCGGTGCCATGATCACGCCCGATCCATCGGAGGTCGAAGTAGCGTCCAGACCTTGACCTTGCATGGGTGATGTCCTCCAGAGGACATGATTGTCGCAGGTCTATCGACAAACTTCAATAAACAGTGATGCTATTTTGTTCAATGGGCGAGATCTCCCCGGCCGTGCGACCGGGGCGTCGAATTCACGGGGGCCTACTCGGCGGCGAGGTATTCGAGCAACTGACGCCGGGTTCCGGGATCGAGGATCAGCTCGAAGTGCTCCCCCCGCACCAGGAAGGGCTCCGCCGCCAGCGCATCCAGCTCCTGGGGTGAAAGGGCGAGCTGGCTCTCCAGGGTGGCGTGGCCGTCCCCGGGGGCGGTGGCCAGGGCTTCGAGGTACGGATCGTCGGCGAGGGCGTCGTCGCCGGTGAAGAGGAGCCCGCGTCCGCCGCCTTCGCCGCGGATCGCCCGGTGGGGGGTGTCGTCGTAGCCGTTCTGGAGGAGGTAGTAGCGGGGCGTCCCGAAGCCCGGCGCGTCCTGGAACAGCAAAGCGTGTAGCCGCCGGGAGCGGTCCAGGCTGCGGGCGAGGAACCCACGCCTGGCCGCGTCGTCGCCGAAGATCTCGGGGTGCTGATCCGCCCTCAGGCGGGCGTCGTCCTCGAAGATCGACCAGCCCTCGCGGACCCAGACGTCCGGGTCGAAGAGACTGAGATCTAGCGGCTGGCCGGAGGTGTCGAGGAACGGCCGTGGCCGATAGGCCGGGAGATCCTGGTAGAGGGCTGGGAAGGTGAACATCACCTCCGGTTCGATACGGCGACCGAAGGGGGCCAAGTACTGACGACCCCGGTGCAGCTCCCGCAAGATCCTCAGGCTGCCGCCGTTCGAGGTCCCGACGAGGAGAAGCTTGCGGATGGAAAACCGGCGCCGGGGCGGTGGGTCGCCCTCCGCCATCCGGCGTTCTGCCTCTTCGAGGGGGACGGCGCCGTACTTGAGCAGGTAGCGGCAGATGTGGGCGCCGTTGGACTGGCAGATCAGGTCGACCTGCACGTCGTCGTCTCCGCCGCGGGTCTGGGCGAGGGCTTCGAGGGCCGCACCCAGACGGCGGGCGCTCATCACGTTGTCGTCGCGCCAATCGTAGGGGAAGAGATAGAGGTCCTGGCCGGCCCCGGGGGAATCGAAGTTGCCCCGCACGTAGCCGTGACGTTCGAGCATTTCGGGGATCGGGCCGTAGATTTCCTTCTCGACGACGCCGAGGACCTGCATGCGCTCGATGACGGATCGGGCTTCGAGGGCGGTGGGGCCCCCCAGGGGCTCGCTCAGGGGGCGGGCGAGTTCATAGCCCCCGTCCCGCGGGGAGAGGACCCGCGGTCCGGTGCCCCACACCACCTCCCCACCGTCCCGCTTCGCCAGCAGGCTTCCGGTGACGCCGGGCACGAGGACCACCGGCACCTTGGGTCCGGCTGCGAGGCGATCTAACGTCGGCTCCTCGAGGTGCGTAGCGCAGCCCGCCGTGACCAGGGGTAGCAGCACCAAGAGGGCCAGGGCGACCTTCCGCGGGGCCGGTGTCGGCAGGGCCCGCGCGGGGGGGGTCCGGGGACGTTTGGGGAGGGAGGGCATTGTGGGATCTCAGGCGGCGACCGCCGCTTGGCGAGCCCATTGTCTCATGCCCGCTGGAGCGGCTCGGCGTTGCGGATGTGGTAAAAATCCCAGGCCCCGCCCCCGGCGAGGTCCCATGTCCGGGCGTCCGTCCGGCTCCGCTCGGGGCCCCGGAATCCGCCCCCAGTGAAATCCCAACAGGAAGGCCCCGACCGTGTCGAGCGAACCGAATAGCCCGTCCGTTTCCATGCAAAAGATCGTCTCGCTGTGCAAGCGGCGCGGCTTCGTTTACCAGAGCTCCGAGATCTACGGTGGGCTGCGCTCCGCCTACGACTACGGCCCCATGGGTGTCGAGCTGAAGCGCAACCTGATGAACGAGTGGTGGCGGGCGATGGTCCACAGCCGGGAGGACATCGTCGGCCTCGACGCGTCGATCGTCATGCACCCCCAGGTGTGGAAGTCGAGTGGCCATCTGTCGAACTTCTCGGACCCGCTGGTGGACTGCAAAGTGTGCGGTGAGCGGTTCCGCGCCGACAAGGCACCGCGGGCGATCCCGGAGGCCGCCTTGGAGATGACCTTCGACGACAAAGGTCGGGCCAAGGCCGCCCTCGAGCGGGTGGCGAGACTGGCGGGGAACGAGGTGAGCCGGCGAGGCAAGTCGATCCTCGGCGTCACCGCCGGGAATCGCGGCTACATCTGCCCCAGCTGCGGTTCCCCTTTCCTCTCGGAGGAGCGTCAGTTCAACCTGATGTTCAGGACGTTCCACGGTCCCGTGGACCCGGTGGGGGACGTGGTGCGGGCCGTCACCGAGGCGGTGGAGGCCGGCGGCGACGCCCGCGCCGCCGCCGAGCAGGCCCTTTCAGAGAGCTCGGTCTACCTGCGCCCCGAAACCGCCCAGGCCATGTTCGTCCAATTCGCCAACGTCCTCCAGTCCACGGCGATGAAGGTCCCCTTCGGCATCGCCCAGATGGGGAAGAGCTTCCGCAACGAAGTGACGGTGGAGCACTTCATCTTCCGTTCCCTCGAATTCGAGCAGATGGAGATGGAGTACTTCGTACCGCCGGGCAAGGGCATGGAGTGGCTGGACTACTGGAAGGCGGAGCGGCTCGCCTGGTGGCAGGGCTACCTCCGGTCGGAGGATCTCCGCCTGCGGGCCCACGACGACGACGAGCTGGCCCACTACTCTGACGGCTGCTTCGACGTCGAATACCGGTTCCCCTGGGGGTGGGACGAGCTCGAGGGGATCGCGTCCCGCACCGACTACGATTTGAGGGCCCACACCGAAGGGTCCGGCAAGAAGCTCCTCTACTTCGATCCCGAGGCCGAGAACCCCGAGACCGGCAAGAAGGGCTGGCGCTACATGCCCCACGTGGTGGAGCCGGCCGCGGGGGCCACCCGCGGCGTCCTGGCCATCCTCTGCGACGCCTACGACGAGGAACCGGCGGACGCCGACGGCAAGGGGGCCCGTACAGTGCTGCGGCTGCATCCCCGCCTGGCGCCGGTCAAGGCGGGCATCCTGCCTTTGGTGAAGAAGGACGGCATGCCGGAGAAGGCGCGGGAGATCGTGGATCGCTTCCTCGACGCCGGTATCAACGCCAAGTTCGACGGCCAGCACTCCATCGGCAAGCGCTATGCCCGCCACGACGAGATCGGGACGCCCTACTGCCTGACCGTCGACGGACAGACCGCGTCGGACGACACGGTCACCATCCGCTACCGCGACGACCGCCGCCAGGAACGGATCCCGGTGGTGGAGGCGGTGGAAGTGGTTCGGCAGGCGCTGGCCGCCGGGGCCCGCTAGCCCGCTCGGGGGCTGGGGGCGGGCCTCCGCCCCTTTCTTGACGGTCCGCGGGGAACGGAACGGGTCGGCAAGAACCGACCGAGATGCAGAAAGGCCGCCGGGCGTCGCCGGCGGCCTTTCGCATTTCCGCAGATTTGGCCTGGGCACAGAAAAGCCGCTGGGGGAGTGGACCCGGCCTAGGGGCGCGGGTCCTGTCCAGCGGCGATTCCGTCGCCGTTTGGTTCGGCAGCTGCGATCAGGAGCGACGGCGGAGGAGGACGAAGCCCCCGAGGCCGAGCAGCACCACCAGGATGGAGGCGCCGAGGGTGCCGACGGTCGGGATGTCGGTCGGCGGCACGGAAGGACCGGCGGCGGTGCCGAAGACGGTCATCACGATCTGCATCTCGGGGAAGCCGATGTCGCCGGTGGACGTCGGGTCGGTGATGCCGCAGTCGGCGGCGGCGAGGTAGGACGGGTCGTTCTCACCGAGGCTGTTGGAGCCGATGAAGAACGTGTTGCCATCGGTATCGCCGTCCGGGGTGAAGATCTCGACGATGAGCTCCTCGCCGGCGGGGACAGTGCCGGTGACGCTCTCGAAGTAGAGAGCCGCGGCCTGATCCGGGACGGAGACGGCGGAGGTGCCGATGGAGGTCAAGTTGGTGAACGCCGTGGGGAAGACGCCGGGGGCCGCCGAGAAGAGGTTGAAGTCGGCGGGCTGGACGCCGCCGGCGCCGGCGGTGGCATCCTCGACACCGATCTGCACGCCGCAAACCTCGAAGTCCTCGGAGATGCCGAAGTCACCGGCGAGGTCGAAGGCGCGGGAGTAGGAGTTGTCGGTGTGGAAGCCGGTCGCCATGCTGTTGCAGGACACCGAGTTCATGGCCGTGATGGTGGCCGCGTCCACGGACTGGGTGAAGCTGGTGTCACCGCACCCACCGCCCTCGGTCCCGCCGAAGGGGGCCTTGACATTGGGGTTGGTTCCGAACTGCTCTGCAACGGCCATACCCGAAACGAGCAAGCATGCCGCCGCGGCGACGAAGAAAGTCTTTCTGATCACTGGGGGTCTCCTCGACTGGTCAGGATTCGTTCCAAACGTCCCGGAAAGATACCGCATTGGCCGCAGAAGTCAAGATTTCGGCAGTGCCCCGAGGGTCCCGAGAAGGTCCCGGTTCAGGGGAGTGAAGGGCTGACCCGCAGGCCGTTGACTCGGACGGTCGAGATCGACCGCAAATCCTTCACCGTCTCCTCGGACAGGGAGTCCACGGACAGGCCGTGCCCCTCCGTGCCGAGGTTCTCCTGATCAAAGAAGAGGATCCCACCGACCCGGCGGTAGTTGATCAGTCGCCGGAACCGGAGGCCGCCGGGGTTGCCGGCGTAGCTGTAGGCGAATTGTTCGAGCCTGGCGGTTTCGGGGTCGAACCAATAGAGGAACTCATCGTCGGCGTCGGTGCTGGATCCCGGCTCGAAGGTGACCTTGATCCTGTGGAGCTCCCTGCCGCCCCAGCGCTCTTCGCCCAGGTCCTGGATCCGCGCCGAGGGATCCCCCAGTCGGTAGGGGAGAAAGACGAAGTAGACCCTGGCCATGGCCCAGTCGGCGAGGGCTTGGCGGCGCTCCGGGGGGATCGCCGTCGGCGTGCCCTGGCTCCACAGCTCGACGGTGTCGTTGGTCACCCGAACCCGGCGCTGGCCATCGCGGACCTTACCCGCGACGTCGTAGAGGAAGCTCCCGCCGTCCATCTTGGCCAGGACCTCGAAACACCCGGACTTGGAACACAGGTTGAAGCGGGTCTCGCTCGCCGTATAGCGCTCACCGCCGTGGAATTGGATGGCGCGGTCGACGATCTCGGGTCGCCCGGAGGCTTCCGAGGGGGGGGCGGGCAGCGCGAGGAGCGCCAAGATCAGCCAGGGCACGGCCCTCGGGAGTAGGGGGTGGAGGACGGCTTCAACTGGAGCCGAGGGAGAGGGCACAGGGATCTTGGGGGGAGTGCTCATGCCCCGAGCTTACGGGCGTCGGCCCGGCGCGGTTCGCCGGCCCTAGGGACGCGAGTCGATCTTCCGACTGGAGCAGCTTCCGACGCGCTCCAGCGAACCGTTCGCCGGTGAGGCGTCGCCGTACCGCCACGAGATGCCGACGGGCCCGCTGCAGGAGTCGCGGTTCCGGCGCCAAGGCGGCGGCCCGCTCGAGGCGGCGGAGGGCGGTCTCGAAGCGTGGGGCCTGGCTTCTCGGGTCCAGAAGCGCGAGGGCGAAGCCGAAGTCGTCGATCCCGTCGGCGTGGCGGAGCTGATAGACGCGGACCGCGCCCCGCTGGAGCATCGCCGCCCCCAATTGGATCTCGCCCCCGTCGTCCACCTCCCCCTTCAAGAGGTCCACCGCCGACTGGGCGGCCTTCGCCGCATCCCGGATCCGGCCCAGGTCGAGGAGAAAGGCCGAAAATCTGCGGTGAAGCTCCGCCTCCACCCTGCTGCGGACCCCGGCCCGCAGCGCGAGCTGGAAAGCGGTTCGAAACAGCGGCTCGGCTTCCGTCTTGAAGCCCGCCAGGCGGTTGGCTTCGGCAAGGAGACCCAAAGAGCGGGCGAGGAGAGTCCGCCTTTGGCCCGAGTCCGTCAGCTGCTGGGCGAGCGGGGGGGCCACCCGGACCATCGCCAGGGCCGAAGTCGGCTCGGCGACGATCCGTTCGTCGCAGGCGTCGCAGAAGAGGCTGCACACCTCGGGGGTCCAATAGCGGGGATGTCCGAGCAACGCGCCGGCCTCGGTGGGTAGATCGAGTCGGCCGAGGAGTCGGCGGGCATAGCGTACGGCGAAGGGATCCCGGTGGCTCATTCGATGTCCTTCCTGGGCTGGGGGGCCGGTGCTTCGCCTTCCCAGGATAGACCCGAGGCTGCCCTGCGGGGGAGCGCGCCGCGGCCCCGCAGGAGGGCAGCGGAGCCGAGGATTCCGCGATCTGAATCGCCCAATGCGCCGTAGCGGGGACGTTTCGACGGGCCGGGACCCCAAAGGTGGACGTCGACGGCGCGTCGAGGGCTGCGGTGCTCCCGATCCCTGGGCGATGTCACCGCTGGGCGGTTCGCCGCGGATCGGGGGCCTGGGCCCCGGTTTGGGCCGGGGCGGGAAGGTGGCGGTCGGCGGCTCAGGGGAATTCGCTAGACCAGGCGTCCTTGTCCCCGGATTCGAAGCCGTCGTAGAACACCGTCTCCAGCAGCCGGAAGCCGACGATGGAGTCGCCGTCCCGGGCGGCGGCGTAGACGTGCAGCGCGTCCGGCGCGACCGCCAGCGCCACCGGGCCGTCGAGGCCGGAGGCGGGGCCTGGGGCAATGGCCTCGACGAAGTCGAGGCGGCCATCGCCCTGCCTCCGGAAGACGGCGATGCCGTCGTCGATGTCGCCGGCGACGAACACCAGGCTTCCGGAGGGGCTGAGGGCGACCGCTTCGGCGCCGTTCAGGCCGTCGACCCCGTCCACACCGTCGGTGTAGGCGTCGACGAAGGTCAGGCCGAAGCCCTCCTCGAAGCTGCGCTCGAAGACTGCGACGGAGTCGTCCACCCGGCCGGTGACGTAGACGTGTCGGCCATCGGGGGACACCGCCACCGACGACGCGCGGGCAAGGCCGTCGACGCCGTCGAAGCCGTCGAAGAACGAGCCGAGGAAGGTCAGGTCGTCGGCGGTGCCGTCGCGCTCGAAGACCGCGAGGGCGTTGTCCGAGCGGGACGCGACGTAGACCCGGTCCCCCAGCGGCGACACCGCCACCGAGGCGGCTCCGTCGAGGCCGTTGACCCCCGCCACCATGTTCTGCTCCAAGTCGACGAACTGAAGATCGTCCGTGGTGGCGGTGCGGGAGAAGACGGCGAGGGAGTCGTCCATCTGGCCCGCCACGAAAACGTGGTACCCGTCGGGGGAGACCGCCACCGAGGCGGCTCCGTCGAGCCCGAAAACGCCGCCGATGTTGTTGCTCAGGATGTTGGTGTAGCGCAAGACGTCGCCGCTGGCGTCGCGGGTGAAGACGGTGAGGGAGTCGTCGATCTCCGCCGTCACATAGACGTGCTTGCCGTCGGGGCTGGCGGCGACGCCGCGGGCGCCGTCGAGTCCGAACACCCCGTTCACGGAGTCGACGAGGATCTGCCTCGGGTCGAGGCTGGCGTCGTCCGCGCTGGCGTCCCGAAGGAAGACCACCAGCGCATCGTCGAGGTTGCCGGTGGCGTAGACCTGATCGCCGCTGGGGGACACGGCGACGCCGCGGGCGCCGTCGAGTCCTTCGGTCACGACGCCGTCCATGGCGACTTCGAAAAGGCTCAGGAGACCTCCGGCGGCGGGAACCGCGAAGAATGCCACGAGGAGCAGGGTTCGTGCTGTGCTCAGGCCTGACCCGGCCGGACGGCGGGCGGCTTCGGAGGCTGGGCTCAGGCGTTGGGAATCGGGCATCGTAGGCTCTCCGTCGTGACGCAGGGGATGGAAGCTTCGGGCCGTCGATTCGATGGGGGGCCCGGCAGAGATTAAGTCAGCACGTCGAGTGTAGGTGACGCCCGTCTCCGACTCAAGGCGATTCGTGTCACCAATGGGGCCGTTCGTCATCAGCGCCGACCGTGGCTCCGCCCGGAGCGAGACCGACGACGCCTCCGGCCATGATCCGATCGTGGATCGCCCGCAAACGTCGGGCTTCCTCGGGCTCCCGGGCGAGCTCCGCCGCCAGCAGGAACGCCTTGGGGTTGAAGGGGTGGAGCGACAAGGCCCGGCGGAGCCAGCGTCGGGCCGTGTCGGGGTCCCCGAGCAGCCGCGCAGCGGAGGCCATCAGCAAGTAGTCCCGGTGCAGGGTCTTGGTGACCGCCGGCGTCCGCTCGAAGCGGCGCCCCAGGTCCACCACCCGCCGCAGCGGCCGTACGTCCAGGAGGTGTCCGGTGGACTCGGAGACGGCCCCGGGGACCGAGGGGTCGGAAACGGCGATCGCCCCCGAGGTCGCCGAAAGGTAGGCGCGCCCGATCCTGGCCGACAGGATCGCCTTCTCCGTGAGGACGTAGGCGTAGAGGATGTGGAGGGCGGCAACGAGGGTGACGCTGAGGGCGACGGCCGTCGAGGGTCGGCGGCGCCCTGCCGGAGCCTCGGCGTCTTCGGGACGGGCGAAGGCGAGCACCAGGAGGAGAAAGAGCTGGAGCTTGTGGAACGGCATCTCGCTCACATAGTCGGTGGCCATGGCGGCGGCCAGGGCAACGACCTGGGCCCACAGCCATGCGTCCCCCGGGGAGCCCCGGGTCCAGTAGCGGCGTGCCGGTGACAGCGCCGCCAGAGCGAGAACGGCGCTCCAGAGAACGAGACCCGGCCATCCGCCCTCCCCCAGCATCTGGACGTGATCGCTGTGGGCCCGGCGAACCTGAAAGCCCTGGGAGAACGACCGGGCCGGGTCGAATCGGCGAAACAGTGGGTAGTGGGTCTGCCAGTCGCCGAGGCCGACCCCCAGCGGATGGGCGCGGACCATCTCCAAGGTGTTGCGCAGGTAGGTGCCCCGGTCGCTGGTCCAATACGCGGTGGGGGACGCCGCCACCTCCAGGGCTGAGGTCGCCCGGAGCCGGGCCCTGGGGTCCGCCGCGAGGACGACGGCGAAAAGAACCAGCGCCGCGATGGGGAGCCAGCGGCGGGCGGCGTGCCCGGAGGATCCGTCGGCGCCGACCCGCAGCCCCCGCCACAGGGTCAGGGCGACCCAGGCGCCGGCGCCGATCACCAGGCCGAGGTAGGCGCTGCGGCTCCCCAGCAGCGCCAGGTACACCAGCTCCGCCGCCAGCAGACCGCCCCAGCGGAGGGCGGCGAAGCCGCGGGAGCCGGCGGCCCGCTCCGCCACCAGGAACAGCTGCCCGAGGAGCGCCAGGGCCATGGGGTTCTTGTATCCGAACAGAGAAGGGAAAGACCCGCCGAGGTGCGGGTCGATGGGGGCCAGCCAGGGGAGCGCCACAGCCCGCTGGAGAAAGCCCACCGCCGTCGCCAGGGCGAGTCCGGCGATCAGCCCGTCGCCGATCCAGCGGGGGACCTCGGGCCGCCGAACGCACCACCCCAACAGCACCACGAGGAGGGGAAAAAGGAGGGCGAGCTGGAGACCTTCGTAGGCCAGATTCTCGGGGACCCGGGTCCAAAGGTGGCCGGTGGCGAGCCAGGCCAGCCAGGCGGAGAGCACCAGCAGCGGCGTGCGGTGCAGCACCGCCCATAGGTCCCGTCGCCGGGGGCCGCCGAGGCGCGGGGCGAGCCACGCGGAGGCCGCCAGAAAGCCCCATCCCACCGCCAGGGCCGCCGCGTGCTTCGGCTCCCGGTAGAGCACCGACGTGACGACGCCGTTCTCGTGGATCGGCAGGAACGAAACGGCGGGCAGCGCACCCAGGGCGCGTAGGTGCCAGCGCAGCCAGCGGTCCCCCGCGGGGCCCCGGGGTGCGCTCACCTCGGTTCCGATCCGTCGGCCGACGGGGGATCGATCTCGAGGGCCTCGAGGGGGCGCGGCGCGGTCGGACCCTGCCCCACTGAACTCTGCCCCACTGAACCCTGCTCCACTGAATCCTGCGCTCCGTGGCCGCTGGTCGATTCCGAAGCCGCCGGTAGGGTCCAGATCAGGGTGACAGCCATCAGGATCCACCAGGGCCACCCTCGGCGGGGCCACGGGGCCACCAGCAGCCAGAACAGGGGAAAGAGTACGGCCATGGCGGACGCTGCTGCGGTCCCCGGACCGAGGGGCAGGGCCCCCGCGCCTAGGGTTGGGGCGGCGACCAGCCAGCCGCAGGCGCCGCACAGGGTGACGAACAGGGCGAACCTCCGGGGCTCGTCGCGTCCGACGGCGAAGAGGGCGACCGCCACCAGGGCTCCGGGGAACAGGCCGAGCCAGCCGGTTCGGGGGTCGAGGATCGAGGCCCAGGCCCGCTGCCAGATGCCGAGTTCCAGATCCACCGTCCCCCGGGCCCAGGGCGTTGCCCAAGGGGCGAGCCCCCGTGCCGCCGCCGCCGCCGCGAGGGCGCCTGCGGCGATGGCGACGAGGGGGACGGCGCGGCGATCCTTCGCCACGGCCCCCGCGATCAGCACCAGCGGCGCCGCCAGGGCCGGGGTGGCGACGGCGGAGTCGGTGGACCAGGCCAACGCCGGAGGGAGGGCCAGGAGGGCCCCCCACAGTCCACCGGTCCAAGCGCCGGAAGTCCCCGAGGGCAGGGCCCCGGAGCCCCGATGGATCCAAGCTGTGACCGGCCAGAACAGGGCGGCGGCGCCTAGGACCTCCCAGCCTCCGGAGAGCGCCAGGGCCGGGAGGATCGAGGCCAGGAGGAAGACCGTCGGTACCCAAGGGGGACTCTCCGCGGCCCCCGACGCGCGACCCGCGCGGTGGATCATTGCGGCGAGGAGCGCCAGGGCCACCAGACCCAAACCGCCGAGGGCTCTTCCGCCGTTCACCGCCCTGAAGGCAAAGGCCGCCGGGGTCGTCCCCTGCGGCAGCAGAGGCTCCAGCGCCCCTTCGACCCGCGGGCCGACGTAGAGATCCTGGATCAGCACCCGGGCCGGGGTCGCGACCTCGGAACGGATGGCGAAGGCGACCCGCCGTGCCCGTTCGAGGGGCACGCCGTCGAGGCGTCGGTCGCCCCGCTCCAAGACCCACCGGCGGGTCCGCTCCGCGGCGAAGGCCCCAGGACCCAGGAGGGCGAGGGTCGCGCCCTCGTCGTCCAGAAGCCGAAGGCGGAACTGGCAGTCTTCGGAGCCGCGGGACGGAAGAAAGCGCATCACCATCTTGAAGTCGCCGTCGAGGCCGGGGATGGAGTACGAGCGCTCGACCCATTCCCCCGAAGACACCAGCCGCAGGGGTTCCCGCGCCGCGGTGACCTGCGGGCGGGGGGTACCGGCGGGGGGCAGGTGGACCCGCCATCCCTGGTTCCCTGCTCCGTAGGGCCAGATCGCGAGGGGCCGGTCCGGGTCCGTTCGCCATCGGGCCACCTCGTGGCGCCAGCTCGGTCTCTCGACGAGGCTGCCCTCGGTACGACCCAAGGAGCTGGAGGGAACTTCTTCGAAGTACGAGCCGGTCCCCACCATGAGGGCGATGCCCAAGAGGAGACGGCAGGCCCAGCGGGGGACGGGGCGGTGGGACCAGGCCCCCGCGACGAGGGAGAGGAGCAGCGCCAGGCCGGGCACGACGGCGTACCGCCGGGCCGGCAGGGCCGGTCCGGCGGCGAGGGCGACGGTCCCCGCCAGCCATACGAAGGCGAAGGGTAGCCAGCGGGTCCTGGCGGGCAGAGACCGCCAAAGCCAAAGGACGAGGCCGACGAGGGCGACCGCGGACACCCAGCCCGCCAGCCTCAGGTAGGGCTGGCCGAGGGCGTCGGCCCTCGGCCCCACCGCCGGCAGAAGGCCGAGGACCCTGGCGAGGCCCACAGCCAGATCCTCCCCGAGGAGGGCTTGGACGACGTCGAGGTGGACGATTCTGGCGAGCCGGGGCCCCATCCCGCCGCCGGTGAAGCGGTCGAGGGAAAGCCCCAGCACCAGATCGGTCCAGAAAAACACCGCTGCCTGGAGACCGGCGGTGGCGGTGGCGAGGAGGGCCAGCAGGCGGGTCCTCGGGCCGGGCTCGGCGACGAAGGCCCGCCAGAGGAAGAAGGGAGCCAGGAAACAGGTGTACGGCCCCGACAGGGCCCCGAGGGTGACGATGGCGACATAGCTGGCGCAACGGCGGCGGGATACGGATCCCACGTCCTCCGCCAGGATCAGCAGGGCGGCGACGGCCAGGAACACCTGGGAGTTGATGGTATTGAGCCAGACCTCGCTCACCAGGGGCGGCGCCAAGACCATCACCAGGCAGGCGACGACCCTCTGATCGCGGGCGACCCCGAGCCGCGAGCGCCCGCCGAGGAGGATCCAGAGGGGGGTCAGCTGGACCGCGAAGGCGGCGGCGGTGGTGATCCAGGGCGCCGCCCACAGGGGCACCAGGCGGGTCGCCAGCACCGCCGGCAGATTCGCCGCGAGGTTGAGGTAGCCGGCGGGGCCGGAGGTGGTGGGGACCAGGAACAGGCTCCGCCACACGCCGTGGTCACGGGCGTAGGCGAGGTAGACGGTGGCCTCCTCGGCCCACAGGCGTGGGTCCCAGAGGAGCACCGGCGCCCGGGCCGCGATCAGAGCGGCCCCCGCCAGCAGTCCGAGCCATAGCCAGGCTCGGGTCTCCGGCTGCCCCCGAAGCTCGCCTGGGGGAGACCCTGAGGCCGGATGCTCCCCGGCCGTCGAGGCTAGGGCGTCTCGGTCGCGGGGGGTCGACGTCATGGAACCTGGAAACCGCCGCCGTCGACGGCGCCCGGGCGTTTCAGATCGAGCCGGGCTCGGAGCCGTCCTTGGGGAGCTCCCGCTCGGCGAGCTCGAAGCGGCGCTCCACCCTCTTGACGTGGCGGGCCTCACCTTCGGTCAGGCGACCGTCGGAGGCGATCAGCTCGTGGCAGGCGACCAGGGCCCGCCTGCGGGCTTCGGCGGTGCCGAGCCGGTGCGAGATCCCGTCGAGATACTCGCCGGCGAGGTTGTCGTCCTCCAGCACGTCGCGGGCGCGGGTGACCGCCGCTTCGAGGAAGGTGGGAAGGGGGGTGACGGCGTCCCACGGGAGATCCCGGGTATGGCCCTCGATGGTGTCCCGCTCGGCGAGGGCAAGGTGTCGATCGACGTACATGGTCCAGACCAGCAGGTCGACGAGGGCCTCCCGCTGGGCCTGGGCGAGGGTTGGGGAAGCGTCGGGCTCCGCGGCGCTGCCGGATCGAAGGAGCGCCAACAGGCGATCGAAGACGGTCATGGGATCCTCCGGTATTTGAGGGGGGAGGATAGCAGCGTTCCACCGCCGCGGACCGGCGGGGCCCGTTTAGGGGCCTGCTGTAGAGTGTGAGAATGGAGGAAACGGCCTTCTGGCGTCGCAAAACGCTGGAACAGATGACCACCGGAGAGTGGGAATCCCTATGCGATGGCTGCGGTCGCTGCTGTCTCGTCAAGCTCGAAGACGCCGACACCGGCGAGGTCGAGACCACCAACGTCGCCTGCCGGTGGCTCGATCTGCGAACCTGCCGGTGCACGGATTACCCGAATCGAACGCGCAACGTTGCGGGCTGTGTTCAGCTGACACCGCAGATGACCCGGGACACCACGTGGCTGCCGTCGACCTGCGCCTACCGCCTGATCGCCGAAGGGCGGGAGCTCTACCCCTGGCATCCGCTGCTGTCGGGGGACCCGGAGTCCGTCCACCGGGCGGGGATCTCGGTGCGGGCCAAGGTGGTCTCGGAATCGGAGGTCGGCGAGCTGGAGACCCTGATCGAGGAGGGATTCGCCTTGGAGGACGAGCTCACCCCCCGCTGAGGGACGGGGGAGCCGTAGCCGAGCCATGGGGGCCTACGACGCCACCCTCGAGCAGGCCCTTGACCTCTTCGAGGGTCCTTGGTCGTGGCTCGCCGACGGCCTCGCCCGGGGTCGTTACGCCCTGTGGCTCGGTTCCGCCATCTCCCGCCGGAGGCTTCCGGACCTCGGGGAGCTCCTCCGGCGCCTGCTCGGCGAGCTCGGCCGACGCCGGGCTTCGGGGGATCCGCGCTGCCCCTACGACCGCGCCCTCGGGGAGCTACTCGACCTGGCGGGGGAGCGGGGCGTCGACCGGGCCGCGGATCCTCGGTCGTGGCCCCAGCTCGACGCCGTCGTCGACCGCCTGTGGACGCGATACGACGAGGTCCTAGGCACCCGGCTGAGGACCGACGACGGCACGACGGTGGCGGATTTCCTCGAGCTTCCGAATCTTTACGGCGATCCCGGCATGGAGCCGGACGCCGACCATCGACTGATCGCCCTGTGGCTTGAGGAAGGGGTCGTTTCGGAGCTCTACTCCGGCAACTGGGACGGCCTGGTGGAGGAAGCCCACCGCCGGATCCGCGGTCCCCGCTCGGTGGAGCTCCAGGTGGTCGCCCGGCCCGAAGACCTGCCCGATGCGAGAACCGGGCAGCCGGTGCTCTACAAATTCCACGGCTGCGCCGTGCAGGCCCTCGCCGAGGGGGACCCCGGCCAGCTCGTGGCCACCCAGCGGGGTCTCTTGGGTTGGCTTCTGCTGCCGGAGGCGGAGCCCCTCCGCGAGGCCATGGGGCACGCCATGCGCCGAAGCCCGGCCATGTTCGTCGGTCTGTCGGCCCAAGACGTGAATCTCCAGGGACTGTTCCGGAGGGTCGCTTCGGCCGGGTCCGTGGACCGCGGGGACGATCTCCCCCGGGCGGTCTTCGCCAAACCCAGCCTCGAGCGCCCTCAGATGGATGTCCTCGAGACCCTCCATCCCGATGCCTACCGCGTCGGCCTCGACCCCGCTGCCCTGGAGGCGCGGGCGGCCCTGCCCCTATTCTCCCAGCCGTTCTTCGGCGGCTTCTACCTCTGGCTGCTCCTGGCGAAGGCCCGCGCCCTCCTCGATTTGGCGCGGGAGGCGGGAGAGCCCACCGGTGAGGGGGAGCTGCGGAGGCGGATCGAAGGGGAGCTCTTCCACCTGCGGCGGGCCCTTTGCCTTCGCTATGACCCGGTGGAACCCGAGAACCGCTGGGAACGGCTGGCGCAGGAGCTGCCGGAGGGCCTCGGCAGGATGTTGGGGATCTTCCAGGACGGCGAGCCCCCGGGTTCCTGCGCGCCGTACCGCTTTCTGACCCCGTGCCATCTCGACCGGATCCCCCGGGAGTGGGCGCTGCGGAGGGAGTACTTCGATCGGCTCATGCTGGTGCTCGCCCTGCTCGCTCTTCTGGCCCGGGAGCGGGGCTGGCGCCTGGACCTGGCGCCGGCGGCCGGGGGTTGCCACGCCACCCTCGACGACGGCCACCGGCGGTCCCAGGTGTTTGTGCTGCAGAGCATGGGGCGCGCGGCGGAACGGCTGCGGTTTCACCACCTCGGAGGGGCCGCCGACCCCTGGACGGTCATCGTTTATGTGGAGGGGAGCGAGCCGCGGATTCGCCGTACCGCCCCCAGCCGGGGTGGCCTGCCGGGGCGGAGGGGGACCGGCATCTCCTCGTCTTCGCCGACGGAGATCTGGCTCACCGACGCCCTCGCAGACCCGCCCTTCGCTGTTTCGACTTCCAGCGCCGCCGCCGCCGAAGCCCTACGCCGCCGACTGCCGCCGATGGGGGGAGCCGCGCCGTGGTGAGATTGGACGATGGGACGAAGGGGACCGGTGTGGAGCGGGTGGTGGAGGTCCTGGTGCGCCGGGGTCGATACCGCTTGATGGCATCCCCCCTGCGGATCGACGGCGTGCGCTTCGAGCTCGACGCCGTTCTGGAGGGGCCCGGTCGACAGCGGCACACCGTGCTCGTGGCGGACGGCGCCGCGCCGGAGGCCGCCGGCGTCCCCCATCGAATCCGGGCCCTGGTCCTGCTGCTGGAGCGGGCCGAATCGGCCCGGCCCCTGACGCTGGTATGGCTCGACGGAGACGGCAAGGGGCGGCCGCCCCTCGAAGACCTCTGCCGGGTGGTGGCGGTGGACCCCCACCGGGACGACGACGACCTGGCGGAGCGGCTGGCGTCGCTCCTGCCCCTGGAGCTGCCGGAGCCCCCGGAACCCGTCGGATCGGTCGAGGGATTCTTGAATCGACGGCTGGAAGACGCCGACGACTCCGTCACCGCGGCCCTGAGGGCGGCGGCGGCCTCGGGCACGGAAGCGGTCCGTTCGGCCCTGATCCAAATCCTGGAGGACGCCCACCCGCTGGCGGAGCCCTCGGGGGAGGAGGAATGATCGAGCGCTTGACAGCCTTGGAGCTGACCGACTTTCGCGGCTGGCGGGGCGCCCACGGGGTACCCCTCGACGCCGACGTGGTGCTCCTCCACGGCGCGAACGGCGCCGGGAAATCTAGCCTCCTGGCGGCTCTGGAGCTGGGATTGACCGGCGCGGTGGGGGACCTCGCCGGCTTTGTGGACGACTACCCCAGGTGCCTACGCCACGTGGGCGCCGCAGAGGCCCGGGTCACCCTCCGCTGGCGGTCGGGGGAGGGCGAGAGTTCCGTCGAACGGACCGTGGGCGGGGCCGTGGAGACGGCGGGGGGCGCGGAGCTGGATCCGGCCCTCGGCCGTCGCTTCGTCGAGAGGTGCTATCTCTCCCAGGCCCGCCTCTCCCGTCTTCTGGAGGTGTACCAGACCCCCGACGCGGGCCGGGAGCAGCCGATCCTCCGCATGCTCGGCGCCATGCTGGGCTTCGGGCCGGTGGACGCCCTCATGGAGGGCCTGCACCCCGCCGGGGACCTGAGGGTTCTACGAAAAGCGTCCCCCGCCGTCGCCCGTCTCGACGCGGAGGAGCGCCGCCTCGACGCGGATCGGCGGGGTTGGGAGCAGCGCTGCGCCCGCCTCGAAGAGGACTGGCGGCGGGCCCGCCGGGAGGTCGAGGCCGTAGACCGTCAGCTCGACGGGTCTCGGAACGCGTTCGGCGAGCCGGACTGGGGGGAGGACGAAGATCCCCTGGTGGACGCCGTCCGCACCAGGATCGCGGCGCTACGGCCGGAGGAGGAACTGGAGGAGACGGAGACGGGGCTCCAGGGGGTTCACCGGATCCGCGGGATCCTGGAGACGCTGGAGGCGTTAGGGGTGGATCGCCTCGCCGAGGATTCCGAGCTAGGCCGTGCGGCGACCGCCCTGCTACGTCGGGAGGCCCAGCGGCTCGGGGTCGAGGGTAGGTCCTTGGCCGAAACCCACGGCGTGCTTTCCGAGGCCGTCGTCGACGAGGCGCGCCGCTGGAGCGACGCGCGGGGGGACGCGGTCCGCCGGCTGCGGTGGGTGCA
Organism: Acidobacteriota bacterium; assembly: GCA_038748685.1. Lineage (GTDB taxonomy): Bacteria > Acidobacteriota > Thermoanaerobaculia > Multivoradales > J023 > JAUIJL01. The sequence goes on from JBCDIS010000018.1 coordinate 46,977, forward strand.
GCGGGCCGAGGGGGCCCTGGTCCGCCTGACGGAGACCCGCCTTCGCCTCGCCGAGTCCCAGCGCCGGCGGGCGGATTTCGCCGCCAAATCCCGGGAGCTTGAGTCGGCGCGGGTACGGGTCGACGGCGTGGTGTCGGCGGCTAGACGGCTGCGGGGCGCCGCGGCCGAAGCCCAGGCGGAGATGGTGTCCCGCCTGCTCGACGAGCGGCTCAACGAGCGCTGGGGGGACCTCTTCGGCCGGCTGGCGCCGGCGGAGCGTTTCCGGCCGAAGCTGGGGGCGCCGCGGGTGCGGCGGGGCCGCCTACGGGCCTCGGCCCGGGCGACCTCCGACGGCGCCGAGGGGTTCGACCGGCTGGGGGCGGTCCTGAGCTCCGGAAATCTCAACACCGCCGCCCTGACCCTTTTCGTGGCCCTCCATTTCATGGAGAGATCCCAACCGCCGGTCCTGGTGATCGATGACCCGGTCCAGGCGATGGACGACGTCCACACGGTGCAGCTGGCGGCGCTGCTCCGCTCCATCGTCTACGACGGCGGCCGTCAGCTCATCCTCGCCGTCCACGACCGCGCCCTCTTCGACTACCTCACCCTGGAGCTCGGTCCCACCACGTCCGGCCATAGTCTCCTGGCCTTGGGCGTCCGACGGGGAGAGGACGGCCCCAGCCTCGACGTCCGCCAAAGGGTCTGGCGGGACGACGGTGTCCGGTTCGGAGACTGAGAGCGGTTTGGGGGAGCGGTCTTCACTGCGTCTTGACAGGCAAATGATATAATCGACAAATCGTCGACTCGGCGTCATTGCGCCCGAGTGGGTCTGAAGCAGGCCGGTTGGGCGGTGCGCCATCCAATATCAGGGACCCGGAAATCCGGATCGGCGATCGACTCTTGTTCAAGCCATCCTCGTGGGATGGCGTTTCTAGACCTCCGGCGGTGCGAGAGCGCATCCGGATCGCACAAGGAGTGGAATCATGCGTCGACAGTCGTTGGCCGTAGGGCTGGCCTTGGCCCTTTTCTTTTGGATCGCCCTTCCAACCTTCGCAGCTCCGAGCATTGAAGCGTCCCCAGGTTGGGTGACGTCCGTGCTGGACTGGTCCCACGGGTGGGTGGAAAGCCTGCTCATCTGGATCGATCAGAGCACCAGCGCTCCGGATCCAGATCCCGATCCGGACTCGGAAATCGGGCCGGGGATCGAGCCCGGGGGGACCGCAGCGCCGGACCCCAAAGCCTGACCGCGGAGGTTCCGGGCCCGCGGAGGGAAGCTTTTCCCGCCGCGGCCCGGAGCGTGCCCGGGCCGGATGCCGGAGCCGCCGATCAAAGGACGACGCCGGGGCGCCTCGCGCCGTGGCGCTGCATTTCCTGCTCGAATCCGTCGGCGAGGTCGAGGGTCAGCTGGCCGGCGAGGGCGGCGCGGACGAAAGCCAGGGTGGCGGCTTCCAGCACGGGGCTCTTGGCGAAGCTCTGGAGCAGGGACGCCATGCCCGACGCCATCTCCACCGCCTCCTGGGTCTTCCCCTGCTCCAGCAGCAGTCGGACGAGGTCGAGGGTCACCAGAGCCGAGTCGAGGCCTCCGCAGTCGAGCATCTGCCGCTGGGCCTGCCTCAGGCGCTCCTCGGCGAGGTCGTGGTCACCCTTCAGCCGCGCCAGGCGACCGTACTCCCAGACCATCTTCGCCTGGTTGATCCCTCCTTCGTCGTGGAAAGCCTCGACGGCCTTCCCGAGCCAGCGCTCGCTGGCTTCGAGATCCCGGGCGTTCTCATGGGCGAGGGCGAGATTCTGGTAAGCCGCGACGCGGTACCGCCGTAGGGCAGGGCTGCCCTGGGGCATCCGTCGGAGCGCCTTGCGCAGGGCACGGGACGCCGCCAGGGAGTCCTGTAGAAGGTTGAAGACGACCCCCCGATCCACCTGTACCTTCGCCACCTCGACTTCGAGATCCAGGTCGTAGAACACCACCAGGGCCTCCCTCAAGACCTCGATGGCTTCGCGGTGCTGGCCGTGATCGCAAAGCACGTAGGCCGCCCGCCGCAGCAGGTCTCCGGTCACCGCGTCCAGGCCGCGGGTACGGCTGACCTCGAGGGCGAAGCCGACCGCGGCGGCCGCCAGGGAGAGGTTGCCGAGCAGGCGCTGTGCGGAACCGTAAATGCCGATGGCCCGCAGCGCCAGGGCCAGTCGCTCGGGATCCTGCCCTTCGAGGATCGCCGGAACCAGCTCGGCGCCCACCACCTCCACGAGCTTGGCGGCTTCCCGGGGCTCGTCGTAGCGCAGGGCGTCGAGGTGGTCGAGATAGGCGGTGGCGAATTCTAGAGTGCGGTAGCGGTGGGCGTGGCGCAGCCTACGCCGCTGCTCGATGCGACCGCAGCGGGCCACGTCGTTTACCAGATCCTGAACCGGCGTCGGATCTGGATCGAGTATCCCCGACGGGTAGATCTCGGAGTGGTCTCCGTCTTCGAGATGACCGGCCAGAAGGACCGCGGCCTCCTGCATGTTGGCGAGGGGCCGATCGTCCACCGCGCTGCGCAGGCTGTCGAGGTACTCGAGGGAGCTTCTGGGGGCGTCGAGGGCTCGGCCGAAGAACTGGCCGGGATCGGTCTTCAGCAGCTCGAGGGATTTGAGCAGCACTTCGAGGGGGATGGAGATGTCCCCGCGACAGAACTTGCTCAGATAGCCTTCGCTGCGGGAGAGCCCGGTTTCGACCTCTCGAATGCGGCCGAAATTCTTCTGCAACTCCGTCCGCAGCGCGGCTTGCAGTCGTCGATAGGCGTCCCCTGAGTCCATGACGGTCTAGTTTAGCATAGTGCTTAGACTTTCTCGTGCGATCGTCCGCATTCTTGCGAGCAACGTCAAATTTTGTAGGACTTCTGGTCTAAAGCTTTGGTCTGAAGTAAGGATTCGAGGGCGGGACCCCAGGGAACCGGCCGTCGGCCTTCTGCGAGGAAGAGGGGATTGTCGAGGGATTCCTTGTTGTAGCGCAGGGGCGTCCCTTCAGCATCGATCATCCTGCCCCCGGCGGCCCGCAGCACGGCGTCCCCCGCGGCGGTGTCCCATTCCATGGTCCGGCTGAGCCGAGGGTAGGCGTCGGCCCGGCCCTCCGCCAGTAGACAGAGCTTGAGGGAGCTCCCCATACCCACGATCCTGTGGTCCGGGAGCTCCCGAAGAAACGCCTCCATCCGGCGGTCGCGGTGGCTGCGGCTGGCCATCACAACCAGTGGACCGTCGTCGGTGCCGGCGGCGCGGATCGGCGCGGTCGCCCCGGCGGCGGTGTCGCGGCGCCAGGCCCCTCGGCCATCGGCGCCGAGCCAGGTTCTCCCTTGGATCGGCGCGTGGACCACGCCGGCGACGGGCCGTCCGCGGTCGACGAGGCCGACGTTGATCGTGAATTCGTCGCGTCCGGCGACGAACTCGCGGGTGCCGTCGAGGGGGTCGATGAGCCAGGCCCGTTGCCAGGATCTCCGCTCCCCCCACGGCGCGGCGTCGGATTCTTCGGCGATGTAAGGCACGTCGGGATGGGAACGCCGCAGGCCCGCGATCAGGATCCGCTGGCTTTCCACGTCGGCCTCGGTCACCGGCGACGCGTCCCCCTTGTAGCGTACCGCTGTGTCATCCCGATGGAAGATCTCGGCGGCGGCGCCGCCGGCGGTCTCGGCCAGGTCCGCGAGGTCGAGGAGCCATTGGGGAGGTTCGATCGGGGGCATGGAGCACTCTACCAACCGGCCGGAAGGTATCTTCGAGATGGGAATGGTCGGGCCGAGGCCCGGGTCCCGACGCCGGCCGTCAGCCCGGGACGATCTCGATATCGGTGGTGATGTCGATGGCGGCTTCGATGGATCGGTAGATCGGGCAGAACCGAGCGTGGAACCCGTGGACCCGCTCGATGGTCTGTCGCTGATCCTCCGAAGCTTCGAGGCGATAGGCGACGTGGATCCTTCGGAGGACGAGGACCTTGTCCTCCACCTCCACCTCCCCACGGGCCTGTCCCGTCAACTTGCCTTCACTCGCTGCAACGTCACGCGCCTCCAGCGCGCCCCCGAGGGTGCCGGTCAGTCACCCACCGGCGGCGGCCACGAGGTAGTCGATCGTGGTCGCGTGGGGATCGGCGATGTCGGGGGAAACGCCGTAGTGGGTGGCGATGGCGCCGTGGACGCCGAAGGCCACGGGCTCCGTTTCCGCCGGCAGATAGGCTAGGCGGAAGGGACCGCGCTGGCGCTCGATGCGAACGTTCGAGACGTAGACGACGTCGGACATGGGGGACCTCCCTTTCGGTGGTGATCCACGGGGACGGGCTGTCGAACCGGTGGGCTCAGTGTAGCAGGGGTCTCAGGGTGCTGACGGTCCGCCCAGGGCCCATTCCTGGGTCGGCAGCAGCCAGTCGTCCAGGGCGCGATAGAAGACCCCGTGGGACCGGCCCAGGGCGAGGCGGATCTCCCGAAAGCGCAGGCCGGGTCCGCCCCGTGCGAAGACCCCGCGGCACGAGCGCCCGTAGTCGTCGCTGAGCTCGTAGATCGAGAGGAACTGGCCCGTGACCTCCATGGGCACCCGCTCGAGCCAGTCGCCGCAGGCGCCGAGGATGACGAAGCGGACGTCTTTCTCTTGCAGCAGGTTGGCCGCCAGCAGGGCGATGCCGCCCCCTTTGGAGAAGCCGACCACGGTGATCTGGTCCGCGGGCACCCCCGCGGCGAGAAGGGCGCGGACCTCTTCCGCCACCTGGCCGGCGTAGGCCGCCACGTCGGTCTTCGGCGGCCGCGATTCGCTGATCACCCAAAGGCCCGCGTCGGCGAAGCGGAGCAGCATCTTCTGGTACTCGTAGAGGCCGAATTGGGCGTGGGAGGGCCGCACCCGCTGTTCCTCCACGATGCCGCCGTGGAGGTAGAACAGGTACCGCTGGGCGGTGTCCACGGGTTCCGGCGGACCGGCGAGGATCCTCCCCCCGGGGACGGAGACCCCCTGTTCCGAGGCCTCGGTGCCGCCGCAGCCGCCGAGGACGGTGCACAGCAGGAACAGGCCGAGGGCCAGGAGCGCAGGGGGTGAGGGTCGAAGGTATCGAGACGTCATGGGGCGATCTCCGCGCGTTCGAGAACCATGGCCTGCCCGAGGGCGCCGCCGGCGCAGGTGGCGACCATCGCCAGGTCGGCGTCCTCCTCCCAAAGCCGGTGGGCCGCGGTGGTCAGTAGGCGAGCGCCGTTGGGGGCGAATGGGTTGCCTAGGGCGAGGGAGCCGCCCCAGGCGTTGAGACGGTCGGGGGGTATGGTGCCGACGGCGGACCCGCGGCCCAGCTGCCGGGCGGCGAAGTCGTCGGACGCCAGCAGTCGCAGCACCGCCAGGATCTGGGCGGCGAAGGCTTCGTGGATCTCGAAGACGTCGATATCCCCAAGGCTGAGACCGAGTGCGTTCAGCACCTTGGGGATGGCGAAGGCGGGGCCCAATAGCAGCTCGGTCTTCGGGTCGTGGGCCGTCAGGGTCGACGCCAGGAGACGCGCCCGCGGCGTCAGGCCGAGGGCGCGGGCACGCTCTTCGGCCATGAGCAGCACCACCGCGGCGCCGTCGGTGAGGAACGACGAGTTGCCGGCGGTGAGGGAGCCCCCCCGGGCGAAGGAAGGTTCGAGGGTCCCCAGGGCCGCCGCATCGGTCCCTGGGCGGATGCCGTTGTCTTCGCCCACGCGGGTGCCGTCGGCTGTTTCCACCGGCACGATCTCCGGCGCCAGGAGCCCGCGGGATCGCGCCTCGGCGGCCCGGCGGTGGGACTCGGCGGCGTAGGCGTCCTGGTCGGCGCGGGTGATGCCGAGCCTGCGGGCGAGCCCCTCGGCGTACTGGCCCATGGTCTCACCGGTGGAGAACTCGGTGATGTCGGGGATCTCCGGCAGGAAATCCCCCGGCCTCAGGGTGGAGAGGAAGGCCATCCACTGGCGGGCGCCCCGGAGCCTGCGGGCCCGCAGCAGCTTTCGCCGCATGGACCTGCGGAAGCCGATGGGGGGGTCGGAGATGCAGTCGGAGCCGCCGGCGATGACGGCGTCGACCTGGCCGGTGGCCACCAGATCGGCGCCGATGGAGACGGCGGCGGTGGCGGAGGCGCCGGCGGCGGTGACGGTGAGGGCCGGCACCGAGGCCGGCAAACCGGCGTCGAGGGCGGCCTCCCGGGCGACGTTGTTGGTCCTGGGGTTGTGGACCGTCCCGCCGATGAGGATCCGTTCGACGTCGCCGGGGCTCAAACCCGTCCGTTCCAACAAACCACGGATCGCCGCCGACGCCAGCTGGTAGGACATGAGGTCTCCGAATCCCGTCGAGACCTTCTGGAACGGGGTTCGGCAGCCGTCCACGAGGACGACCCGGCGCAGGCTTGGGGTCGGGCGGGGCATGGTGCTTTCTGGTCTTTTGGGGGCTTGTGTTTGGGGCCACTGGGAGGTGGACGGGGAGAATTATGCCAATGCCCGCGGCTCCCGTCACCCGCCTTGGGGGGCGAGGCGGTTCGATCGTGCCCTCAGCGTCGGCCGGCGAAGAGGGCGAGGTACGCCCCCAGGGTCTCCAGGGCCAGGCGGTCGGCGGGGGTGTCAACGACCCGGATACCGGCGTGGCGCAGCCGCGCGGCGAGGCGTCGATTGGCGAGGAGGATCTCGAGGGCGGCGACCTTGGCGAAGGCCCCCTGGTGGGTGTCGGGGGGGCCGTGGGCGAGGGCGACGAGCTCGGGATCCTGGAGATTCACCAGGATCGGCCGATGACGCCGTTCGAGGGCGAGGATCGCACGCCGCAACAGCTCCGCCGCCGCCAGGTCCACCACGGAGGTGAAGAGCACCACGGTGGAACGGCGGGATTCGAAGCCGCGGGCCGCTTCCGCCGCGATGTCGAAGGCCGGCTCGGCGAGGCGGGCTTCGAGATCGTAGAGGGCCCCGAAGGCTGTGTGGGCCGCCCGGTGCCCGCCCCGCAGGCGCACCGTCCGTTCGAGGCGATCCGAGAAGGCGGCGAGGGTCACCCGATCCCCCCTGGCGGCGGCCACCCGGGTCAGCGCCTGGGCCGCCGCCAGGGCGTGGTCGAGCTTGGAGCGTCCGCCGTCGTCCCCGCCGGCCATGCCGCGGGCGCAGTCCAGCAGCACGACCAGGCGGGCCCCCCGTTCCCAGGTGTCCTCGCGGGTCACCAGGTGACCGTGGCGGGCCGACGCCTTCCAGTGGATCTTGCTCGGCGGGTCCCCGGGGAGGTAGCCCCGCAGCGCGTAGGGCTCGGTGCCCACCCCCCGCAGCTGCCGCGGATGCTGGCCGAGGCTGCGGCGATGGGCCAGCAGCAGGAGCCTGCCCACCTCGCCGTCCCACCGCACCTGGGGGTAGACCCTTCGGGGCTCCGGGGCCAGCAGCTGTCGCTGATGCCAGCCTAAGCCCCACGGGCCGAGGATCCGGACCATCAGGGGGCCCGCCCCGTGCTCCCCCCGCCGCCGCGGGACGATCCCGTAGCTCCATCCCTCGCCGCCCCCCGCCGGCAGGGTGAAGGCGGCCCGCTGCGGCGCCGCGGCCAGGGCCGGGTGGAGGGTGTCCCGCAGGCGGAGGTCGAGATCCCGTCCCTCCGGAGTCGAGAGGTCGACCTCCACCGTCGCCGGAGCCCCCTGCACCAGCAGTTGGGGCCAGCGCCGGCGCGCGTCCAAGGGGGTGGCGCGGGCCCGGGCCACGTCGATCACCAGGGCCCCCAGCAGCAGAGCGTCGAGGGCGAGGGCGACCCAGGCCAGGGGGGGCACGAGGATCCCCCCCACACCGAGGACGGTGGTCAGCGCCAGCAGGTAGAAGAGGCGAGCGGCCGGCATCGTCGCGGCTCAGCGGTCCCCGGGGGATTTCGGGACGTCCACCGATGCCGCCAGATCTTCCAAGATGCGCCGGGCGCTGTGCCCTTCGAGCTCCGCCTCGGCGCCGAGGATCAGCCGATGGCGCCAGCAGGGGACGAGGAAGCGCTTGAGGTCGTCCGGCACGACGAAGTCCCGGCCCTCCAGGAGAGCGCCGGCGCGGGCGGTTTCGAGCAGAGCCAGGGCCCCCCGCGGACTGATAGCCAGCTCCAGATGGGGGGAGCTGCGGGCGGCCTGGGCGAGGCGGGCCAGGTAGCCCAAGAGCTCGTCTGAAACGTGGACCCGGCGGGAGGCGAAGCGCAGGGCGACGGCCTCCGCCCCCGTCATCACCGGTTCCGGCAGGAGCTCGTGGCCGAAGGGGCGGTCCCCCACCGCTCGGCGGTAGAGCTCCATCTCCATCTCCGGTTCCGGCAGGCCCATGTCGACCCGGGCGAGGAAGCGATCCAGCTGGGCCTCCGGCAGTGGGTAGGTCCCCTCCAGCTCGATGGGGTTTTGGGTCGCGACGACGAAGAAGCCGTCGCCCAAGGGGTGGCGCTCGCCGTCGATGGTGACCTGCTGCTCCTGCATGGCTTCGAGGAGGGCGGACTGGGTCTTGGGGGGTGTACGGTTGATCTCGTCCGCCATCAAGATCTGGGTGAAGACGGGTCCCCGGACGAGGCGAAAGCCGCCGGTGTCCTGATCGAAGACGTTGGTGCCGAGCACGTCGCCGGGCATCAGGTCGGGGGTCAGCTGGAGGCGCTGGAAGTCGAGGCCCAGGGCGGCGGCGAAGCAGCGCGCGAGGAGGGTCTTGCCGATGCCGGGCATCCCCTCGAGCAGACCGTGCCCACCCGCGAGGTACACCGCCACCAGCGCCTCGGCGGCGGGGCGCTGTCCGAGCACGTGACGGTCGAGGGTGTCGACGAGGCGGGTGGCGAGGGACGTCGCCACCTCCGGGGTGAGGCCCTGGGGGCCCTCCGGGGCGATTCCGGTCGGTTCGGTCATGTCGAGGCTCTCCTGTCGGTATGGCTCGGGGAAGCGAGGGCTCGGGCGAAGCGCACGAGGTCGTCGCCGCTTTGGACCCCCTCGGGGTCTTGGTCCTCGGGGGGGGTGAGCTGCGGGTCGAGGGCCCGGGCCCGTTCCAGCATTCTGCGGGCGGCGTCGGGGTGGTGTCCCATTCGGTGGTGGAGGTGGCCGAGGCTGGCGAGGAAGGCCCCGGTAGTGCCCTGGCGGCGGCGGGGCGGTCCCCAGGCGGGTCCGAAGCGGCGGGCCAGGGCCACCAGGGCGAGCACGTAGATAACGCCGACGTGCCAGGCGAAGAGGTCGAAGGCGTGGCTGCCCGCCCGCTCGATCAGCTCCGGTCTGACCAGGCCGTGGTGGTACTCGTCGAAGGCCCAGGGGCCCTCGAGGTCCGCCGCCAGGGTTTCGAGCAGCGCCCCGTTGTCCGCCGAGCCGAGGTGAGCGTTGGCGAAAAGGGGTGCCGGCAGGGCCACCACTCGGCCGCGCTGGTGTCCATAGCTGAAAACCAGGGGGGCGCCGTCCCCTTCGGCCCGCGGCGCGCGGTAGAGCACGTCCGCACCGGCCGGGGCCGGGGGCGCCCGTCGGGGGGCCCGCAGCTCGAGGTCCGGACCATCCCAAGGGGATTCCGGGGTCAGAGTCCAGGTCGCCTTGCGGTGGGTCCACCAGGTCCAGGGGGTGAGGGGGGGAGGCCCACGGAGGTCCCGGGGACGATCGAGCCCGAGGGCTTCGAGGATCTCGATCTCGGAGGAGCTCGCGGGTCCGCCGCTGTAGCCCAGCAGCACCGTCCCCCCCCGCCGCAGGTGGCCCGCCACGGCCCGGGCTTCGCCGCTGTGGGGCGGACGCTGCCAGGGGAAGGTCAAGACCAGGACGGTACCGTGGTTCGGCGCCTCCGTCAGGGGGCCGTCCCGCATCTCGGTCTCGAGGCCCCGGGCTTCGCGGTAAGCGCCGGCGGCGAACCATCCGCCGGGCCCGCGTCCGAGGACGCTGCCGGCGGTACCGCGCTCCGTAGGACCGATGATCCAGACGATGGCCACCAGCCCCAGGGCCGCCAAGAGCCATGGAGCCGCCTGCTTCACGTCCGGCCCTCCAAATCGCGCCGCAGCCGGCTCCACAGGGTCTCGACGTCCCCCACGGTGGGGTCCTCCGTGGCGTAGAGCAGCCGGTCGAAGTTGCGGACCGCCGGCATCAGCTCCCGGCGCCCGGCCCGGGTCACCAGCTCCCGCGTGGTCCAGGAGGGTTCGGCCTCCGCGGCCCCGAGCGCCTTGGCGAGCCACCACCAGAGGGCTTCGAGGGCGGCGGACGCCTCCCCGGCAGCCAACAGGTCGCGGACCCTTGCCCCGCGATCGCCGTCGGCCCCGTCGATCCCGTCGTCGGAGTCCGCGGGGCGGCCGAGGGGGCGGGTGGGGGTCGGGGCGGGGCGCTTCCTGGTCAGCCAGCGGCGGGCCGCCAGGAGTCCGATGGCGAGGGCCATGGAGATCAGCAGGATCCGGAGACCCCAGAGCACCACCTCCGCCCGCAGCCACTCCGGGTCGAAGCCTGGAAGGGCGTCCGCCAGCCAGTGGAGGAACGCCATCAGGAGATCCTGGAGGTAGTCCGAGGTGCTCGGGGAGGGGGCGCGGGTCTCGACCTCGACGAGGGCCCCGGCGAGGGCCTCGGCGTCCGCCGGTCGGGGGGGCGGAAGGGTTTCGATGTCGGTGCCTCGGGCCGCGGAGGCGACGGCGGGGGCCACGTGGAGCGCCGTGAGCAGCCCCCAGACCGCGGGACGGAGGACCGGCCGAAGCACGGAGGGCATGGGTTCAGCGGATCCCTTCCGGCCCGTCGAGGTCGCCGCGCCCAGTTTCGTCGCGCCCCGTTTCGTCGATCTGGGGCCCGTCGCCGGTCATCGCGTCGATCGCGAGCCGGAGATCGTCCCCCTCCCGCCGTCGGCGTAGCTCTACATAAAAAAAGGAGAGGCCGAAGGCCCAGTACAGCCACGCCGCCAGGGTGGCGAGGGTACCCAAAGCCTGGGTCGGGATCTGGAGCCAAAGGCTGGAGGACAGAATCGCCTGGGGGTCACCGATCTGTCCGGAGGCGGCGTCCCGGGCGATGAGGTACTGCTGGGTGATGAGGAACGGCGCCTGGACGACGAAGGAGAGGGAATAGCCGATCAGCCCGCCGACGAAGAGCAGCGTCAACGTCTGTACAAAGGCGCTGTCCGCCAGCCGGCCGGTGGGGTTCCACCACACCAGCTCGGCGCTGCGCCGGATCGCATCCATGCCGTAGCGCCCCTCCACCGCCATCACCGGAATCACCAGGCTCAAGAGGGGCATCACGAAGACCGCCGGGACCAGGCACAGCATCAGGCTCAGGCCCGCCGCCAGCACCGTGACCACCAGGGTCCCGAGGGCCGCCGGGCGGGTGATGCTGCGCCACGCCCGTCCCATGTGGGGCTCCCCTCCGGTCATCGCCGAGGCGGTCGCCATCCCCAGGGCGCCGTAGGTCAGGGTCAGGACGGCGTAGTAGACCACCGAGGCCGCCAGCAAGCCCCCGAAGACGCCGAAGACGGCGGTGAGGTCTCCCTGGGTCATGGCCCCCAGCCAGCGCATCTGGAGGGTACCGAGGATCACCGTCATCGCCATCATCGGCAGGGCGGTGGCCAGGAACACCCGCCTTAGGGATCCCAGGGCGGGGGGGACGATGCGGTCCAGGAGGAGCCGGAAGGGGATGATCTCGAGCGTCCTCGGGTCCGGCGGGGACTGGGCCTCCCTCATGCCGCGACCTCCGGGGATGAGGGCGCGGCGGCGGGCGCCTGTGCCGGAAGGAAGGCCCAGCCGAGGAAGACCGCTTCGAGGAGCAGGCCCACCGCCGCCTTGGTGGCGAAGGGGAGATCGGAGGGGGAAAGGAATCCCTCGACGAAACCGAGGACGAGGATCCACGGCAGGGCGCCGAGGAGCACCACCAGGGCGTCTTTCCCCGCCGCCCGCAAGCGGCGGGATCGGGGCTGGTCGTCCGCCACCACCAGGGCCCGGCCCATGTGTAGACCGGCGCCGGCGCTGACCACGATCAGCGACAGCTCCAGGGGGCCGTGGGCGGCGATGAAGTCCAGCAGGGCTCCGGCCATCGAGTACTGGGCCACCAGGGCGAGGACGGCGCCGAGCATCAGGCCGTTCATCACCAGGACCCAGAGGGCGCCGAATCCGGCGATGGCGCCGCCCGCCCAGGCCACGATCGCCACCTTCATGTTGTTGGTGGCGATCTGACCCGAGGCGACGGCGTGGGGGGTCACGGAGAAGATCGAATCGGTCCACAGCTCCCCCCGCGCCAGCCCGGCCGAGGCCTCGGGGGGCAGGAAGAGGGACGCCAGGCCCGGCTGGGCGACGGTGAGGGTGAAGCCGAAGAGGGTGGCCGTGACGAAAAGGGCCGCGGCGACGGCCATGGGGCCCAGGAGGCTCTGAAACGCCCGCGGAAAGGTCTGGACGAGGAAGCGTCTGGGGCTCGGCAGGGTGGCGCCGTCGTCCCGCTGCAGCCAGTGGGTGGCGTCGAGGACCAACCTCTGCAGCCGCCGGGCCATGGCGGTTCCCGGAAAGCGGGCCTGGGCTAGGGAATGGTCGTGGAGGACCTGCCGATAGTGGAAAGCCATGGCCTCCAGGTCGTCGTAGCCGAGGCCCTTGGGATCCCGCCGCGCCGTGGCCAGGGCCTTCTCTAGCTCGGCGCACGCGGGCTCCCGCAGCTCGACAAAGCGTCGATAGTCCACTCAGACCTCCGCCGCCAGGATTCGGCTCAGGTAGACAAGGGGGTCGTCGGGGGCCGGGGCGTCGTCGGCCCATTCCGCCTCCCCGCCGGCGATGAAGTCCGGCTCCCGGCGCCGCAGCCATCCGTTCACTTGTTCCGCCATCCGCCGGGCCCGCTCCGGTTCCATGGCGTGGGCCCGGCCCAGGAGGCTCTCCACCACGGCCACGTCCCGGCCCGTCCAGGAGTCGGGGACACGGCCGAGGCTCGGCGCCCCGTCGCGCTCCCCCCGGTGGTGGACGACGAGGGTCGACGCCACGAGGTCCCCCAGCCGGCGGCTGCGTGTGTCGAGGGCCATGATCGGAACGCCGACGGCGAGGTCCAGGCTCCGTAGGAGGTTGCGCAGCAGGATCGCGGCGGACGACGCCCTACCCCCCACCGAGGAGACGGTGCGTAGCCCGAGGGCGCGTTTGCCGGGGGTCTGCCCGTCCATCGTCAGCTCGCAGGCCGCGAAATAGCCCCACTGGATCAGAAACGCGCCGATGAGGAACAGGGCGACGGCCCACGGCCCCGAAAGGCCCGCCAGGTTGAACAGCGAAAGGACGCCGAGGCCCCAGATGGCGATCCCCAAAAGGGCGAGGAGGTGGTCGACGAAGGTCGCCAAGCCGCGGCTGCCCAGCCCCGCGAGGGGCAAGCCGAGGCGGACGTTGTCGAGCCCCAGGACGGCGTCGTGGGCTGTTTCGATCTGGGGGGTGGTGAGGGGCGTTGGGCTGGGTCGTTCCAAGGAGAGCTCCCGTGCCCCCGAGGATACCAACCCTGCGGGTCAGTCGCGACGGTCCAGGCGGCGGCTGGGTTCTTCGTCGCCGCCGGTCATCGGCGTCAGGTTGACCATGCTGATGCGCCGCTCCCGTCGGTCCCTGGGGCCCGGGCCGGTACGGGTGATGACCTTGAGATCCTGGTGCAGGGAGTAGCCGACGGCCACCACCATCTTGCCCCCCACCGCCAGCTGGCGGAACAGGGGCTCGGGGATCTCCGTCGGCGCCGCGGTGACCAGGATGGCGTCGAAGGGTGCCTTCTCGGGCCAGCCGTGGTAGCCGTTGTCGATGCGCACCTGGACGTTGTCGTAGCCGAGGCGCTCGAGGCGTTCGATGGCGCCGGAGCCGAGGTCGGGGTCGATCTCGATGGTCCACACCTCGCGGGCGAGCTTGGAGAGGATCGCGGCGTCGTAGCCGGAGCCGGTTCCGATCTCGAGCACCCGCTCGTCACCGTCGAGCTGGAGAAGGGAGATCATGCGGGCGGAGACGTAGGCCTGCGACAGGGTCTGGCCCGGTGCGATCTGCACGGGGACATCGTCGTACGCCCGGGGCTTCATGACCTCAGGGACGAAGAGATGGCGTGGGATCTGCTCCATGGCCGAAAGCACGCTGGGCTCGCGGATGCCCCGCCGGCGGACCTGCTGGTCCACCATGCGCTGGCGTGCGTTGCCGAAAGGGTCGCCCAGCTCCGTCCCCCCGGCGCCCTGGGCCGCGGCGGGCACGATGGGGACCGCGGTGAGCATGCCGAGGGCGAGGGCCACCGCCGAGACCGTCGCCCTTCTGAAGGGGCGAACCCGCGGCCGGAAGCGGGCGCCCCTGTCCCCAGAATGCGACACCGCCGCTGGCCAGGCCCCTACCCGGCCGTTTTGGCCCGCGCCGTTTTGGCCGGTACGGGGCTGCGCCGGACACGCCGAAGGCGTAGGGGCGGGGCCAGATTCGCGATTTTGGAGTGCCATGGTCGAAGATCCTGGGGATGTTCCTCGGTAGGATTCTCTCATACCTCCACAAGGTTTCTGCAAGACGCGGGCCAGAAGACGCGGCCGGTTCGGGACCTTGGTGGATAGGTCCCGGACCCGGGGTCCGCTGGTAAACTGCCGGTCGTCCGATGGATTCCGAGACCGGAGGCGAGACGCAGATGGGGGCATCGAAAGCGGCGGAGTTCATGCCGGCGGAACGGGTCGAGGAGGTCCTCGAGCAGGTGCTGGCGTCGTCCCCGGCGGACGAGACCGAGCTGGTCTGGTTCGAACGCCGCGTCGGCCGGGTCACCCAGGGTAGCAGGGGCGGAGGGGACCAGGATCGGCTGGAGGTTCCCAGGCTGACCGTGTTGGTGCGGGCGGTGGAGGGGCAGCGGCAGGGCTGGTATCGCACCGAGGTCCCCCTGGGCAACGAGTTGGAGAGCGGCCTTCGGCAGGCCCTGGCGCTGGCCAAGGTTCAGCCGAAGGCCCGCAAACGGCCCCTGCTGCCGGCGAAGGCGGAGGAAATCGCGCCGAGCCCGAACCTGGTGGATCCGGCGATCGACGGGCTGACCCTAGGGGACGCCCGAAGGCACCTGGGGTCCTGGTGTGGCGAGGACGTCCGCGGCGAGCTTCAGTGGTCGAGCACCCGCCTGGCGGTCTTCAACAGCCACGGTCTGCGTCGGCGGGCGCGAACCACCGAAGTGAGCCTGCGGGTGACCGCCGGGGAGGGCCCTGGGGAAGGTCTGGGGGGGGCTTCGGCGCGATCCCTCGAGGCGCTCCGGGCGCCGGCCGTGGTGGAGCGGGCGCTGCGCTGGCGGGGGAGCGGCACGCCCGCTCCGATTCCGGAGCGTCCGGTTCCGCTGCTCCTGGCGCCGGAGGCGGTGGCGGAGCTGCTCAACCTCCTGAACATGTTCGCCTTCGCCGGGCGCGCCTACCTCGACGGCACCTCCTTCCTGACGCGCCACCGCGGCATCCAGGTTTTCGATCGCGGGTTCGGCCTTCGGGACGACGGCACGCGGACCCCGGGGATGCCCTTCCCCTTCGACCTCGAAGGGTCCGCCAAGCGTCCCCTGGACCTGATCGTCGAGGGGCAGCCTTCGACCCCCGCCCTCAACCTCTTCCAGGGCGGGGAGGCGGGGCTCGAGCCCACCGCCCAGTCCGTCGGCGGTCAGGACGCCTTCTTTGGCAATCTCTTCCTGCTGCCGGGGGGGGCGGGGGAGGAGGACCTGCTGGCGGCGGCCGACGGCGGACTGCGGATCGGCTGGCTGGAGACGCCGGAGTGCTACGACCCGACTCAGCTCGAGGTCCGGGTCAAGGCCCGGGGGGTGCGACGCATCGAAGGTGGGCGCCCCGGCCCGCCGGTGGCGGACCTGGTTTGGGAGGACAGCCTCCTGCGGTCCCTGGCCCGCCTCAAGGCAGTCGGGGACGATCCGGTGGTCCGCGCCATGCCGTCGACCCCCCTGGGGGGCATCACGACTCCGTCCTTGGTGCTCGCCGAGGCGGGAGACCTCGGCCCCGCCCCTTCGAGCTGACGGTCAGCCGTCCCCGTCTTCGACGCGGCGGAGGAGCACGACGGTCTGGTCGTCCCCCTGGGGTTCCCCTTTGGCGAAGTGGATCATCGCGCAGTCGATCTCGGTGATGATGTCTTGCAGGGGGCGGTCCTGGTTACGACGGAGCAGCTCCACCAGACGCTCCAGTCCGTACTGCTCCTCGTCCGGCGCTTCGCATTCGGTGATGCCGTCGCTGTAGAGACACACCAGGTCCCCTGGCTCGAGGTCCAGGGCCGAGGAGCCGTAGTCCCCAAGCGGCAGAAGGCCGAGGGGTAGTCCCGCCGAGGACAGCTCCAGGACTTCGCCGTCCCTGCGGAGGAGGAGGCCCGGATTGTGGCCGGCGTTGAGGTAGGTGAAGCGGTGCCGGGTGGTGTCTAGGGACGCCATCAGCATGGTGATGAACTTGTTGGCCGCCGACGATTCGAAGATGTGGCGGTTGAGGCGCTGGATCAGGGACGGATCGACGTCCATGCGATCCAGCAGCACGTGCAGGGCGGAGTGCAGGGTCGAGACCAAAAGGGCCGCTGGCATTCCCTTGCCGGTCACGTCCCCCACCACCAGCACCCACTGGCCCTCCCCGAGGCCCTGGAAGTCGAAGTAGTCTCCGCCGATCTGGCGGGCGGGGCGGTTCCAGCCCAGAACTTCGAACCCAGGGATCTCGGGCATCTGCTCCGGGAGCAGCTGTTTCTGGATCTCGGCGGCGAGCTCCATTTCCCGCTCCAGGCGCTCTTTCTCCAGGGCGAGGCGGTGGAGCTTGGCGTTTTCCAGCGCGATGGCCGCCTGGGTGGCGAAAAGGTCGAGGGTGCGTCGGTCCGAGGGCGGGAAGGGGCCGACGCCGGTGCGGCTTTCCTTGTCCCCCACCACCAGCAGGCCCCGGGGGTCGCCGTGGATCTCCACCGCCGCCGCCATCATGTGACTGGCGGCCGGCAACAGCTCCTCCGCCTCCCCGTCGCCGCCGACGATGGCGGCGACGTCGAGATCCTCGTCACGGAAGGTTTCCCGGGCGCTGCCGCCGAAACGGCTCACCAGGCGGTACCGACCGTCGTCGATGAGGTAGAGAGCCCCGCGACGGGCGTCGAGCAGGGAGACCGCCCGGAGCAGGACCTCTTCCCCGAGCTCTTCGAGATCGAGGGTGGCGGCGATCGCCAGGCCCACGTCGTAGAGGGCTTCGAGCTCCACCCCCCGGAACATCGCTTGGAAGCTTTGCTCCTGGATGTGGCGCTTCATGCGACACAGGCGGGCGGCGGCGGCCAGGAGTAGGATCTCCGGATCCTCGGGATCCAGCTCGACCTCGGAGTCGTGGACCAGATGGCCGAGGGGGATGGGCAGCCGTCGGAGGCCGTCGCCGTCGTCGAGGACTTCTGGGAAGCGGCGTCCGTGGGCGGCGGCCAGGCGCTGCTCGCCGTCGTGGCGGGAGTAGAGACCGGCCGCTTCGACGCCGCGCTGCCGGCAGAAGGCGACCAGCTGGGCCGCCAGGGCCTGCCGATCCTCGGCTTCGCGGGGATCGACGGAAAGCAGGATGTTCCAGGCTTGCAGGTCGGCCACGGTGGCTCCGGGCTCGTGGGGGGCGTCGCGGCTGAGGAGACGCGCCGGCGGACGGCGGGGCGACGTCAGGCCAGGGCTTCGATCGCCGCGGCTTCGTCTTCGTAGATGCCGGCGTACTGCGCCAGACCCATGATGTTGAACGTCTTCTCGATGGTCGCGGTCAAGCTGCAGAACGCGAGCTTGCCTTCGATCTCGATCATCTTTTCGATGATCTCGATCAAGATCGAAATACCGATGGAGTTGACGATTTTAGTGCCGGCGAGATTCAGCAAGAGCTTCTTGCGGCCTTCGCCGATGAGCTCGTAGGCGACCCGGGCGATCTCTTCGCCGCCCTGGTTGTTGATGTAGCCGTCGGTGTAGATGATCGCAAAATCTGCGCGGTCGTCGACCTTCAGCTTGAGACTCTCAGTCATCGAATGCTCCAGCAAATCATCGCATCTTGGTCATGACCACGACCGTGCCGTCGATCCCGGATCGGATGTCGACGTCGTCCATCAGACCGTTGATGATCTTCAGGCCGTAGCCCCGCTTCTGCATCGGGCTACCTTTTCTTTGGCTGACTTCTTCGGGTGAGAAACCTTCCCCGGAATCCTGGATGGTGATCTGCAGGCCCTTGGGTGCGGCTTCGTCTCCCAGGACGACGAGGCGGATGTAGATCTCTCGGTCGGGGGAACCGCTGTGCTCGAAGGCGTTGATGCACGCTTCGACGACGGCCATCTGAACTTCGTCGATCTTATCTCGACTCATTCCGATGTGCTCGCCCAAAGCTCCGGCCGTTTTACTGGCCGTGAGCTCCATGTCGGTAATCATCGGCAGGGTGAGGGTTACCTGCTGCATAACGCGGGCTCCGGGAATCCGCTTGACGCGTCGTCGGCGCTCAGAATGTCAGGTAGACCTGGAGCATGTAGATCACAAAGGGATGAATGCGGTCCTGAAGCAGCAGCCAGGTGAAGCTGGTCAACGTTCCGGCGGACAAAACGACGTGGGCTGGCACTCGGGGAAGAGCTTCGAAGCGATTACGAACGGATTCTAGCATGAGAGTCTCCTCGCTGTTTCGCCAGGAGATATCGCAAGGGCTTTGCCAAGTTCGGGAAACAAGCCGCCGTTTGGTTCGTAAAGACTGAAAAAGAAGGTGCTTAGGGTCGATTCCCACGTTTTGGCTCCACCGCTGTGGGATCGGTGCCCTCAGCGATGGTGCGGCGAATTGCCGCGTTTTCGTTCCTCCGGAGTCTAGACCGGGATCGAAAGCCTGAAAGATCAACGTCACGGCGCATGTGGGGCGTTATGTCGCACTGGTGGCAAAATGTCGCATCGGCGAGAGCTCAGAAGCCCTTCCGCTGAAGGGTGCGGCGGTCCAGGCCGAGGATTTTGGCGGCGGCACTCTTGTTCCCGGCCGTCAGCTTGAGGATCCGAGCGATGTGCTGGCGCTCCACCGTCGCCAGGTCCAGGGGTCCTTCGCGGGTACCCTCCGCTCCCCCGAGGAGGCTGCGGAGGAGCTCGACGTCGATGGAGCCCTCCGACAGGGAGACGGCGCCCTCCACGAGGTTTTGGAGCTCCCGCACATTGCCAGGGAAGTCGTAGGCCAACATCAGGGCGAGGGCGTCGGGATCCAGGGCGGGGGAGGCAATACCCTCCCGGCGGCAGAATTCCTCGACGAACAGGCGGACGAGATGGGGGATGTCTTGGCGGCGCTCCCGGAGGGCCGGAAGCTCGATGTCGACCCCTTTGAGTCGGTAGTAGAGATCCTCCCGAAAATCCCCTTCGGCGGTGCGGGCCTCCAGCGGCCGATGGGTGGCGGCGATCAGACGCACATCGACGGCGATCGATTCCTGGCCGCCCACCCGGGTCACTTCCCGCTCCTGCAGGGCCCGTAGCAGCTTGACCTGGAGGGGCGGCTCCATGTCGCCGATCTCGTCGAGGAAGAGGGTGCCTCCGTGGGCCAGCTCGAACTTTCCGCGGCGGGCCTGGACCCCGGTGGCGACGCCCCCTTCGATGCCGAACAGCTCGCTCTCTAGCAGGGACTCCGGCATGGCGGCGCAGTTGATGGCCACCAGGGCTCCGGCGCGGCCGGAGAGGGAATGGATCAGCTTGGCGATGAGCTCCTTGCCGGTGCCGCTCTCGCCGCGGACGAGCACGTTGACGTTTCGGGGCGCCACCCGTTCCACCACGTCGAGGACGCGGCGCATCGGAGGGGCCTGGGCGACGATCCGATGCTCCGACAGCTCGCTCACCAGCCTTCCCTTGAGGGCCTTGTTCTCCTCCTCGAGTCGCTCCCGCTGGGTGACCAGGTCCTCCAGCTGGCGGGAGCTGTCGAGGGAGACCCCGGCGAGGGCCGCCACCGAATCGAGGAAGCGACGGTCGGCGGCGCTCCATCCGGACTCGGCGTCCCCGCGGGATTCTTTGTCCAGCAGGGCCAAGAAGCCGAGGAAGACGCCCCGGTAGGCGAAGGGGGTGGCCAGGAGCTCCCGGTACGGCCGGCCGACGAGCACGCCGTCGCGGCGGGTCAAGGGCTGGCCCTGGCCCAAGAGGTCCCGCCAGAGCGGATCCGCCAGCAGCTCCGGTCCGGCGGGGGGGCGCCCCATCCAGCCGACGCTGGCGGCGGCCCTGCTACCCCCGAAGGGGTCCTGGGTCACCGCCACGGCGGCGGCGGGGTCGAGCACCGCGCACACCTGGTGGAGCAGCTCTTCCACCAGCTCGGCCTCTGGACGATCCGCGTGGAGCGCGAGGGCCAGGTCGTAGAGGGTCTCGAGCTGAAGGATCCGCCGCTTCTCGGCGAGGTCTGTGCTGCCGTGGATCATGCGGTCATGAAGCTTACCCCGTATTCCCCGCCGGGTCGGCCCGGCGCAGGGGCTGGGGGTGGTCCCTGCGCCGGCAACGGAGATTCACCGTTCTAGGCGGGTTGTTTGACGCGGGGAGCATGACGGCGACGGCGGCGCAGCAGGTGGGGGTCGACCTGGGACGTGGTGCCCCTGGGGCTGCTGCCGGCGACCCAACTGTCGTAGGCTTCGGCCCGTATGCATAAGCGATGGCAGCAAACCTACGATCCGGAAACGGAATCGCGATGACCGCGAGAGGCGAGGTGGGGAGCGAGTACGACGTCGTGACGATCCGCGGGCTGGCGCCGCGGGGCGGCGCGGTGTCATTGCTGTGTTTCGCCGCCACGGTGGGTTGGTGGCAGCTCTTCCGC